>NZ_JASKYR010000130.1:0-12164 GCF_041028215.1 Streptomyces flavofungini | reverse complement strand
GTCCCGTGAACTACACCCACCCGGGGCGGGGGACCACCGCGCCCCCGCCGCCGCCTCCCGCGGCGCTTCCGGCCCAGCCGGGGCAGTCAGCCCAGCCCGTCGCTGGGGACGCCACCGGATGGTCGATGGAGGAGCGGCTCTACAACCAGGTGTGGGGCATGTTCGAGGACCTCGCCCGCACCACGGCGGCGTACCGCAGCGCCGTCGACTTCGCCGACTCCCGCATGGAGCAGGAGCTCGACAAGGTCCTCTCCGACCCCCGCAGCCGCATCGGCGGCGCCGGAGACGCCGCCCGCGACACCGCGCGCGCCAAGCACGCCGACCTCGTCGGCCAGGCCAGGGCGGCGCTCGACCGCGACCTCGCCCAGCTCGCCGCGGAGGCCGATGTCGTGGAGCCCGCCCTGCCGCCGTCCTTCGCGGCCTGGAGCAGCCCGGTCTGGCACGGCTACCGCGCGCCCATGGAGATCCCGATGGCCCTCCGCCTCGGCGACCTCCACCTCCCCGAGCGCATCGACCTGCGCATTCCGATGCTGGTCAGGCTGCCCCTTGAGCGTGGCCTGTGGATCGACAGCGGCAAGGCGCTGACCAACACCTTCACCGACTCGGCCGAGCTGCGGCGGCTCGCCGTGGACACCGCGGTGGCGCACGCGGCGCGGCTGCTCGCGGTCTATCCGGCCGGGGAGTTCTCCGTGCACGTCATCGACGCGGCGGGCGCGGCGGCCGGTGCGTTCGCCCCGCTCACCTCGGCGGGCGTGCTGGCCGGGCCTCCGGCCACCGGGGCCGCGGGCGTCTCCGAGGTGCTCGCCCGGCTCACCCGGCGCGTGGACCTGGTGCAGATGGCGGTGCGCGGCGGAGCCGCCGACGCGCTCCCCGCCGACCTGGACGTCGCCGAGCAGCTCCTGATCGTCAACGACTTCCCGCACGGCTTCGACGACCGCGCGGTGACGCGGCTCCGCTATCTGGCCGACGAGGGCCCGGCCGTCGGCGTGCACCTCATGATGGTCGCCGACCGCGAGGACGCCGCCGAGTACGGCCCGCTGCTCGACCCCCTGTGGCGGGCGCTGCTGCGCCTCACCCCGGTCCCTGACGACCATCTCGCCGACCCGTGGGTCGGCCACGCCTGGACGTATGACCCGCCCGCCTTCCCGCAGGGCAGTGACGTACTGCGGCAGGTCCTCGACCGGGTCGCGGCGGCCCGGCGCACCGGGGGCCGCTGAAGCGCGGGGCCCGCCCGTGACCCATGACGGTAAAGCGACACGGGGTGCCTTCTGAGCAGGCCTTTTGGTTCGTACTTGCCGACCGCTTTACCAATCCTTGGTATTTCGCGTACTCTGGAATCCGCGGAGGGGAGTACTCCCGGCTGCGACGTACCCGTCAATACGGACCGCCATCGGTCCCGGGGCGTCGGCCCGACTGCGGCGGTGGCCGCCTCGGGTGGAAGAGACCTCCGGCAGCGACGACGCTGATCAGTAGCCGTACGACGCCGGAGGCGCAGTGGACGTTTCAATGAATATGTGGGTGCTGACCGTTCTCGGTCTGTGTGCCCTCATCGCGGTCGACTTCTTCATCGGGCGCAAGCCGCATGACGTGTCGATCAAGGAAGCCGGTATCTGGACGGTCGTCTGGATCGTCCTCGCGGCGCTCTTCGGCCTCGGCCTGCTGGTCGCGGGCGAGAGCCAGGCGTCCGGGGAGTTCTTCGCGGGCTTCATCACCGAGAAGTCCCTCTCCGTGGACAACCTCTTCGTCTTCATCCTGATCATGGCGAAGTTCTCGGTGCCGACCCATCTCCAGCAGCGGGTGCTGCTGTTCGGCGTGCTGATCGCCCTGGTCCTGCGAGCGATCTTCATCGCCGCCGGTGCCGCGGTCATCGCCAACTTCTCCTGGGTCTTCTACATCTTCGGCGCGTTCCTGATCTACACCGCCTGGAAGCTCATCCAGGAGGCCCGTGCCGATGAGGAGGAAGAGGACTGGGAGGAGAACCGCCTCCTGAAGTCCGTCGAGAAGAAGTTCGGCGTCTCGGACCGGTACGAGGGCACGAAGCTGTTCGTCAAGAAGAACGGCAAGAAGGTCATGACGCCCCTCATGGTCGTCATGCTCGCCATCGGCACCACCGACGTGCTCTTCGCGATGGACTCCATCCCCGCGATCTTCGGCCTCACCCAGGACCCGTACATCGTCTTCACGGCCAACGCCTTCGCCCTCATGGGTCTGCGCCAGCTCTACTTCCTCATCGGCGGACTGCTCAAGAAGCTGGTCCACCTGAGCTACGGCCTGTCGGTGATCCTCGGCTTCATCGGCGTGAAGCTCGTGCTGCACGCCCTGCACGAGTCCGGGGTGCACGTCCCCGAGATCTCCATCCCGCTCTCGCTCTCGGTGATCTGCGGTGTCCTGGTGATCACCACGATCACCAGCCTCATCGCCTCCAGGAAGCAGGCGGCGAAGGACGCGGAGGAGAAGGCGGCCGAGACCACGGCGGCCGGTTCCAAGTAGCGCGACCGAGTAGCGGCGGCCAGGCGCCCGGGGCAGCATCGAGTCATGGTCACTCGGCTCCGGGCGCTCGGCATGCAGTGGACGACCGTGGTCCCCCTCCTCGCGGTCGTCCTGCTCGTGTTCACCTGGGGCCGCGACCTGCCCGGCGTCATCGTCGCCGTGGTGACGCTGGTCCTCGCCGGAGCGGTGCTCGCCGCCGTCCACCACGCCGAGGTGATCGCCCACCGCGTCGGCGAACCCTTCGGCTCACTGGTCCTCGCCATCGCGGTGACCATCATCGAGGTGGCGCTGATCGTCACCCTCATGGCCGACGGCGGCGACAAGAGCTCCACCCTGGCCCGCGACACCGTCTTCGCCGCGGTGATGATCACCTGCAACGGCATCGTCGGGCTCTGCCTGCTGGTCGGCGCGCTCCGCCACCGCGTCGCCGTCTTCAACCCCGAGGGCACCGGCGCCGCCCTCGCGACCGTCGCCACCCTGGCCACGCTCTGCCTGGTCCTGCCGTCGTTCACCACGACCAAGCAGGGCCCCGAGTTCTCGACCAGTCAGCTCACCTTCGCCGCCATCGCCTCGATCATCCTGTACGGGCTCTTCGTCTCGACCCAGACCGTGCGGCACCGCGACTACTTCCTGCCGATCACCAAGCGGGGCGAGGTCATCGACACCGACAGCCACGCCGAGGGCCCGTCCTCCCGGGAGGCGCTGATCAGCCTCGGGCTGCTCGCCCTCGCCCTGGTAGGTGTCGTGGGCCTCGCCAAGGGCGTGTCACCGACGATCGAGTCGGGCGTGGAGAGCGCCGGGATGCCGCACGCCGTGGTCGGCGTGATCATCGCCCTGCTCGTGCTGCTCCCCGAGACGATCGCGGCCGTGCGCGCCACCCGCAGGGACCGCGTGCAGACCAGCCTGAACCTCGCCCTCGGCTCGGCGATGGCCAGCATCGGGCTGACCATCCCCGCCGTCGCGGTCGCCTCCGTATGGCTCTCCGGGCCCCTGGTGCTCGGCCTGAGCGCGACCCACATGATCCTGCTGGTCCTCACCGTCGTCGTCGGCACGCTCACGGTCGTGCCGGGACGGGCCACACCGTTGCAGGGCGGTGTGCACCTGGTGCTGTTCGCGGCATACCTGGAGCTGGCGGTCACGCCGTAGCCCCCGCCCCGCGCGGAATCCCGTGCGCGGAGGCGTGATAGACCACCTCCATGACCCTCAGTACCCGTAGCCTCGCCACCGCGCCGATCATGATCCTGAACGGGCCGAACCTGAACCTCCTCGGCCGCAGGCAGCCCGAGATCTACGGCAACGACACCCTCGCGGACGTCGAGGCGCTGTGCGCCGAGGCGGCGGCGGAGTACGGCGGCAGCGTGGACCTGCGGCAGAGCAACCACGAGGGCGAGCTGATCGACTGGATCCACGAGGCGCGCGAGCACCACGCGGGCATCGTCATCAACCCCGCGGCCTACTCACACACCTCGGTGGCCATCCTGGACGCGCTCAACACCTGTGACGGCCTGCCCGTGGTGGAGGTGCACATCTCCAACATCCACCAGCGGGAGGCCTTCCGGCACCACAGCTACGTCTCGCAGCGCGCCGACGGCGTCATCGCGGGATGCGGTGTCCAGGGGTACGCGTTCGCGGTGCGGCGGGTGGCGGCGCTGGTCTCGGCGAAGGCCTGAGCACGGCCTCCGCGCTCACCGGCGCCGCCCGGGATCACCAGCCGCGGGCGCGCCACTCGGCCAGGTGCGGACGCTCGGTGCCCAGCGTCGTGTCGCTGCCGTGGCCGGGGTAGACCCAGGTCTCGTCGGACAGCGTCCCGAAGATCTTGGTCTCGACGTCGCCGATGAGGCTCGCGAAGGCCGCCGGGTCGTTCCGCGTGTTGCCGACGCCGCCCGGGAAGAGGCAGTCGCCGGTGAAGACGTGGGCGTGACCGTGCGGGTCGTCGTAGACCAGCGCGATCGAGCCGGGCGTGTGGCCCACCAGGTGGCGGGCGGTGAGCTCGACCCGGCCGACCCGGATCGTGTCGCCGTCGTCGACGAGGACGTCCGTCGGCACCGGGATGCCCGCCGCGTCCGCGCGGCCCGCGTACGTCCGCGCGCCGGTCGCCGCGACGACCTCGGCCAGCGCCTGCCAGTGGTCGCCGTGCTGGTGGGTGGTGACGACGGACGCGATGCCGTCGTCACCGATCAGGGTCAGCAACGTCCCGGCGTCGTTCGCCGCGTCGATCAGGAGCTGCTCGCCGGTGGCCCGGCAGCGCAGCAGATAGGCGTTGTTGTCCATCGGCCCGACCGCGACCTTCGAGATCATCAGGTCCGGCAGCTCGTGCACATCCGCGGGTCCGCCGACCTTCACCGCTCCGCTGTACGTCATGTGCGTCACCCTATAGCGGCGGCAGAGAGGGCAGCAGGCCCCCTTCGGCCGTCAGCGCGGAGCCGTCCCGGCGCCCGGCGAGCCAGCCCACCACGTCCGCCGCGGACCCGGAGACGGTGACTTCGGGGTCGCCCTCCCGGCCCGTGTCCCACGCGTGCGTGCCGTCCGTCACACGGACCGGCGGGACGCCCGGGCTGCCCGCGAAGCGCGCGGTGAGGAAGGAGATCTCCCGCTGGACGAACTCCTCCGGCAGGTCCTCCAGCTCGTAGCCGATGCCGAGGTCCACGTGGTGCAGCTCCACCTCGACCCAGCGCCGGAACGGGATGCGGGAGGCGGAGTCGGTGACGCCGTTGCGCAGGGTGACGGTGCGGGACCAGTCGGCGGGGAGCGCCGCCCGCTCCTCGAAGCGGGCCATGGACGCGCGCACGTCGTCGAGCTGCTCGGGCAGCGGTCGCGGGGCGTCGCGCTCGATGTCCGCGTCACGCTGGAGCGCGCTCTCGTACATGGGCCGGCCCGCGAGGACGTTGACCAGGGCGTCCGCGTTCCGTGCGAGGTGGGCGAGCACATAACCGCGGGTCCAGCCCGGGAGCCGTGACGGCTCGGCGGTCGAATCGTTGTTCAGTTTCGACGCTGCGCTGAGCAGCCGGTCGGTCGCGTCACGTACAGACGCCAGGTCGCGCACATGATCAATCATGCGCCCGACGATAGCTGGGTCACACGTCCGGGTGAAGGCTCCTGGATACAGGGCTAATCGAATGTACGTGCTATATGGTCGAGGACGGCATCGGGCATTCTTCAAGGTCCCGGTTTGTTGTGTCTGTGGAACCAGGGAAGCAGCCCGGCGTTGTCAGTGGCTCGCCCTACTCTGTGAAAGACGGGGTTCTGCCCCTGTCACTTCTCTCAAGAAAGGTGCGGACCGGCGTGGCCGACCGTCTCATCGTCCGTGGCGCGCGCGAGCACAATCTCAAGAACGTCTCGCTCGACCTCCCGCGTGACTCCCTCATCGTGTTCACCGGACTCTCCGGGTCGGGCAAGTCCTCGCTCGCGTTCGACACGATCTTCGCCGAGGGCCAGCGGCGGTACGTAGAGTCCCTCTCGTCGTACGCCCGGCAGTTCCTCGGCCAGATGGACAAGCCCGACGTCGACTTCATCGAGGGCCTCTCCCCGGCGGTCTCCATCGACCAGAAGTCGACCTCGCGCAACCCGCGCTCGACGGTCGGCACCATCACCGAGGTCTACGACTACCTGCGCCTGCTCTTCGCGCGCATCGGCAAGCCGCACTGTCCCGAGTGCGGCCGGCCGATCTCCCGGCAGTCGCCGCAGGCCATCGTCGACAAGGTCCTCGAACTGCCCGAGGGCAGCCGCTTCCAGGTCCTCTCGCCGCTGGTCCGCGAGCGCAAGGGCGAGTTCGTCGACCTCTTCGCCGACCTCCAGACGAAGGGGTACTCCCGCGCGCGGGTGGACGGCCGGACCATCCAGCTCTCCGAGCCGCCCACGCTGAAGAAGCAGGAGAAGCACACCATCGAGGTCGTCGTCGACCGCCTCACGGTGAAGGAATCCGCCAAGCGCCGCCTGACCGACTCCGTGGAGACCGCGCTCGGCCTCTCCTCGGGCATGGTCGTGCTCGACTTCGTCGACCTCCCCGAGGACGACCCCGAGCGCGAGCGGATGTACTCGGAGCACCTCTACTGCCCGTACGACGACCTGTCCTTCGAGGAGCTGGAGCCCCGCTCCTTCTCGTTCAACTCGCCCTTCGGCGCCTGCCCCGACTGCACCGGCATCGGCACGCGCATGGAGGTCGACCCCGAGCTGATCGTCCCCGACGAGGACAAGTCGCTCGACGAGGGCGCGATCCACCCCTGGTCGCACGGCCACACCAAGGACTACTTCGCCCGGCTCGTGGGCGCCCTCTCCGACGCCCTCGGCTTCCGCACCGACATCCCCTGGGCCGGTCTCCCGCAGCGCGCCAAGAAGGCCCTGCTCTACGGCCACAAGACCCAGATCGAGGTGCGCTACCGCAACAGGTACGGCCGCGAGCGGGTGTACACCACCGCCTTCGAGGGGGCCGTCCCCTTCGTCAAGCGCCGCCACAGCGAGGCCGAGAGCGACTCCAGCCGTGAGCGCTTCGAGGGCTATATGCGCGAGGTGCCCTGCCCCACCTGTGAGGGCACGCGCCTCAAGCCGATCGTCCTCGCCGTCTCGGTCATGGGGAAGTCCATCGCCGAGGTCTCCGCGATGTCCATCAGCGACTGCGCGGACTTCCTGGCCGAGCTGCGGCTGGGCGCCCGGGACAAGAAGATCGCCGAGCGCGTCCTCAAGGAGGTCAATGAGCGGCTGCGCTTCCTGGTCGACGTCGGCCTGGACTATCTCTCGCTGAACCGCGCCGCGGGCACCCTCTCCGGCGGCGAGGCCCAGCGCATCCGCCTGGCCACGCAGATCGGCTCCGGCCTGGTCGGCGTGCTCTATGTGCTCGACGAACCGTCCATCGGCCTCCACCAGCGCGACAACCACCGCCTCATCGAGACCCTCGTGCGCCTGCGCGACATGGGCAACACGCTCATCGTCGTCGAGCACGACGAGGACACGATCAAGGTGGCCGACTGGGTGGTCGACATCGGCCCCGGGGCGGGCGAGCACGGCGGCAAGGTCGTGCACAGCGGCTCCATGAAGGAGCTGCTCGCCAACGAGAAGTCGGTCACCGGGCAGTACCTCTCCGGCAAGAAGGCCATCCCGGTGCCGGACGTGCGCCGCCCCACCGACCCGGGCCGACGGCTCACGGTGCACGGCGCCCGGGAGAACAACCTCCAGGACATCGACGTCTCCTTCCCGCTCGGCGTCCTCACGGCCGTCACGGGCGTCTCGGGCTCCGGCAAGTCCACGCTGGTCAACGACATCCTCTACACCCACCTGGCCCGCGAGCTGAACGGCGCGAGGTCGGTCCCCGGCCGCCACACGCGCGTGGCGGGCGACGACCTCGTCGACAAGGTGGTGCACGTCGACCAGTCGCCCATCGGCCGCACCCCGCGGTCGAACCCGGCGACGTACACCGGAGTCTTCGACCACGTCCGCAGGCTCTTCGCCGAGACGACCGAGGCGAAGGTCCGGGGATATCTCCCCGGCCGCTTCTCCTTCAACGTCAAGGGCGGACGCTGCGAGAACTGCTCCGGCGACGGCACGATCAAGATCGAGATGAACTTCCTGCCGGACGTGTACGTCCCGTGCGAGGTCTGCCACGGCGCGCGGTACAACCGCGAGACGCTGGACGTGCACTACAAGGGCAAGTCCATCGCCGAGGTCCTCGACATGCCGATCGAGGAGGCGCTCGACTTCTTCGAGGCCGTGCCCGCCATCTCCCGGCACCTCAGGACGCTCCACGACGTCGGCCTCGGGTACGTCAGGCTCGGCCAGTCCGCGCCCACCCTCTCCGGAGGCGAGGCCCAGCGCGTCAAGCTCGCCTCCGAGCTCCAGAAGCGCTCCACCGGCCGTACGGTCTACGTCCTGGACGAGCCGACCACCGGTCTGCACTTCGAGGACATCAGCAAGCTGATCAAGGTCCTCTCCGGCCTGGTCGACAAGGGCAACACGGTCATCGTCATCGAGCACAACCTCGATGTCATCAAGACCGCGGACTGGGTCGTCGACATGGGCCCCGAGGGCGGCAGCGGCGGCGGTCTCGTCGTCGCCGAGGGCACGCCCGAGGAGGTCGCGGGCGTCCCCGCAAGCCACACCGGCAAGTTCCTGCGGGAGATCATCTCGGCGGACCGGATCAGCGACGCGGTGCCCTCGCAGGGCCGCAAGTCCGCCGCGAAGCCCGCGAAGAGGGCCACCAAGAAGGTGGCCGCCGCCGCCACGGCCAAGAAGACGGCCACGGCCAGGACGGGCGCCGCCAAGAAGACGGCGGCCCCGAAGAAGACGGCGGCCACCGGCAAGAAGGCCGCCGCCCCGAAGAAGGCGACGCGGGCCCGCAAGGCCTGACGCGCGGCTCGGCCCGATCAGCGGAGCCCGCGCCGACCGGAGCGCCCCGCCCCCACCCCGGGGGCGGGGCGCTCCCGCGTATGCACACGTACGCGCGTATACGCACGCGCGGGGCCGCGGATGCCTTGTCCGGTGGCCCCCGGGCATGGTCGGCTTGCCCCCATGCCGGTACGCATCGAACGCGAAGGCCCCGTCACCACCGTGGTGCTCTCCCGCCCCGCCGTGCGCAACGCCGTCGACGGGCCCACCGCCCGCGCACTCGCCGACGCCTTCCGGGCCTTCGAGGCCGACCCCGATGCCGCCGTCGCCGTGCTCTGGGGCGAGGGCGGCACCTTCTGCGCGGGCGCGGACCTCAAGGCCATCGGCACGCCCGACGGCAACGACGTGACGGAGGACGGCGACGGGCCCATGGGCCCCACCCGGATGCGGCTGTCCAAGCCGGTGATCGCCGCGATCTCTGGCCACGCGGTGGCGGGCGGCCTCGAACTCGCGCTCTGGTGCGATCTGCGGGTCGCCGACGAGGACGCCGTCCTCGGAGTGTTCTGCCGCCGCTGGGGCGTCCCGCTGATCGACGGCGGCACGGTGCGGCTGCCCCGGCTCATCGGCGAGAGCCGTGCCATGGACCTGATCCTCACCGGCCGCCCCGTCGGCGCCGCCGAGGCGCTCGGCATGGGCCTGGTCAACCGCACCGTCCCGCCCGGCACCGCACGCGCCGCGGCGGAACGGCTCGCCGCCGGGATCGCCGCGTTCCCTCAGCTCTGCCTGCGGCACGACCGGCTCTCGGCCCTGGAACAGAGCGGCCTCCCCGAACCCGAGGCCATGGCCTCGGAGCTGCGGCACGGCCTGGACTCGCTGACCGGGGCCGCGGAGGGCGCGGCACGGTTCGCCGGGGGAGCGGGACGGCACGGGGCGTTCGAGGAACGGCCCGGGACCGTGCCCGGGGCGCACGACGGACATCCCTGAGCCCCTGCCCGGGGCGCACGACGGACACCTCTGAGCCCGCGCTCCGGCTCGGCCGGACCCCCGCCCCGCTCAGCCGAGTTCGCTCGCGTACGGCGGCTCCGCGCCCGCCCGTGAGCAGGTGATCGCCGCCGCGCGCGCCGCGTAGCGCAGTACGGCCTCCCAGCCCTCGGTGCCGAGGCCCGCCAGGGCGTCCCCCGAGAGGGCGTCCCGCTCCGCGAGGCCGTGCAGGAGGGCCGCGTTGACCGTGTCGCCCGCCCCGATCGTGTCCACCACATCGACCCGCTCACCGGGCACGGTCAGCTCCGCGCCGTCCCGCGTGTACAGGGCGAGGCCGTCGCCGCCGCGCGTGACCACCACGGCCGCCGGGCCGCAGGACAGCCACTCCTCGGGAGTGCCGCCGAGCCAGTCGGCGTCCTCCTGCGACAGCTTCAGGAGCGTGACCGAGGACAGCCAGCTCTTGAACCGCGCGCGGTAGGCGTCGGCGTCGGGGATGAGCACCGCCCGTACGTTGGGGTCGAGCGCCGTGAAGACCCCGTCCGCCGCCGCGCGCCGCAGCAGCTCCTCGTACGCGCTCGCACCCGGTTCGAGGACCAGCGAGCAGGTGCCGAACGACATCGCCCGTACGCCGTCGGGGAGCCGCTCCGGGACGGTGAACAGCCGGTCGGCCGTGCCCTCGACGTAGAAGGAGTACCCGGCGGAGCCGTCCTTGCCGATCGACGCCACGGCGAGCGCCGTCGGCTCGGGGCCGCGCTGCACGTGGGACAGGCCGACCCCGGCCGCCCGCAGCCCGTCGAGCAGCGCCTCGCCGAACGCGTCGCGCGAGACCCGCGAGCAGAACGCGACGGGGGAGCCGAGGCGCCCGAGCGCCACGGCGGTGTTGTACGGGCCACCGCCGAGGCGGGGCGCGAGGTCGGGCAGGACCGCGCGGCCGCCGGGGGCGCGGCCGGCCTCCTGCGGCACGAGGTCGATCAGGGCCTCTCCGGCGACGACGATCACGGGTGGTTCCTTCCGGGCGCTGCCTTGGCTGGGCTCGGGCCGCGCGGCACGCGGGCCCGGCGTTCCGCACAGGCTAGGCCGTGCGGGCCCCCGTGACGGCAAACGGGCGGCACTCGGGCGCGCTGGTGCCCGACCCGGTCGCGGCGCTCGGCACCGGTATGGTCTGATCCGTCACCGATGCCCCTGACCTGTGGAGACACCATGTCCGGCACGTCCCCCGCCCGTCGCACCGTGCTGCGGGCCGCAGCTCTCGCCCCGGCCGTGGGGCTCGGACTCACCGCCTGCTCCTCGGGCGGGGGCGGCGCCAACCGCTCGGCGCCGACCGAGCCGGTGGACCTCGGCGCGTCCGACGACGTGAAGGTGGGCGCCTCGAAGCTGTACACGGACCAGAACGTGGTCGTCAGCCGGATCTCCGACGACGAGTACAAGGCGTACAGCTCGATCTGCACGCACGCGCGGTGTCCGATCAACAGGCTGGAGGGGCACAAGCTGATCTGCCACTGCCACGGGAGCCAGTTCGACGCCAGGAACGGCAAGGTGCTGCACGAGCCCGCCGTGAACCCGCTGCCCGAGCTGCCGGTGAAGGTGGCGAAGGGCAAGATCATCGCGGGCCCGGAGGCCTGAGCCCGCGCCCCGCCTCACTCCCGGTCCCACGCGCTCCCAGTCCCACGCGATCACTCCCAGTCCCACGCGATCCCGAACAGCCCGGCGCGCACCTGGGGCTCCACCAGGTGCACCGAGCGGTGGCTGCCGCTCAGCGTCAGTTCCTGCCGTCCCACGCGCGGGGCGGCGGCGGAGTGCTGGGTGAAGCGGTGGCACCGTACGGGCAGGGCCTGGTCGTCGAAGCGGACCTGGAGCACGTACTGGCCGCCCGCGAAGGGGAAGCCGCGCCGGTACTCGGTGGCCGGGCTCGCCGTGCCGTCCTCGAACCCGTAGCCGAACAGATGGGTGTCGCCCGTGCGCAGCCGGGCGTCGAAGAGCAGCTCCGCGACCAGCACCCCGGTCTCCTGGTGCCAGCGCACCCGGCCCGTGCGGCAGTTCTCCAGGGCGTGCACGCGCACCTGGTCCGGGGTGCAGCCGGGGTCGCCGTGGTAGATGGCCACATAGCGGTCGATGCCGTCCTGGTGGGCGCGGACGATGTGCTGCGACTCCCGGGTGGCCAGCTCGCGCCGCGCCCCGATCCGCACCCGCTCGTGGTGGCCGATGGTGTGCAGGCCGCCGTCGGAGGGCAGGCCGAGCTCCGCGAGGAGGCCGCGCAGCACGTCCGACGCCTCCACCAGGGAGCGGTACGGGCGGGGAGTGGGCCGTTCGTCGTCGGTGGGGCCGGGCGGCCGGGAGTGCAGCCGGATCAGTGACTCCGCGGGGAGCTGGAGTATTTC
>NZ_JASKYR010000013.1:0-32293 GCF_041028215.1 Streptomyces flavofungini | reverse complement strand
CGTTGGTAATGACCAGGACGACGTCGGCGCCGTGGAGCGGGCGGGCAGTGCCGTTGACCCGCTGCAGATCGGGGGTGCCGACAGCGGCACCCTGGATGCCGTTCTTGCGATGCTTGCACTGGATGACCCATTTACGGCCGAGCGGGTCGGTGGCCAGGACGTCCGCGCCGTTGTCACCGGCTCCGCCGACCTGGCGGGCGTCGGTGCAGCCGTCCCGGCGCATCAGATCACGCACCGTGAACTCGAACTCGCGGTGATGCAGCACGTCGAGCTGTGCGAGCTGGTAGCGCAGGGCCCGGCGGCGGGCGTCGGCCCACGCGGCCCGCTGCTGCCGCTGCCGAAGCAGGAGGGCACCCGTCCCTGCGGCCACCAGCATCAACACAAGCAGCACCCACCAATGGGTGAACAGCCAGGCCACGACGGCGTACGCGAGCACGGCCGCGGCTGCCGCCGGGACCAGCATCAGCTGTGTCTGCCGTCGCTGCCGCCGCTGACGTTTGCTCGCGCGCCGTGGGCGCCGCCGTCGGGCGGGCGGACGGCGCGTCACCGGGCACCGGCCTGGAGCGATAAAGGGATCGGCCAGGAGAGCGAGACCGCCCCCGCGTCCTCCCCGGCAGCGATTCCGCCGCCGACCATGGTCACCGCGTTCACCGCGTCCACCGCGTCCACCGCCAGAACGGCCGCCTTTCGCCGTGCACCCGCGGTCCACCGGGCGTGCCCCCTGACCCCGGTCCCGTTCCTGCGCCAGCACTCATGCACCCGGGGCATACAGCCCTCCCTCCCCCACGACTTCCTCGCCAACTGCCATGCTGGCACCTGCCACTGACAACAGGGCACCGAATGCGCCGCGGGGGCATGGCCGCCCCAGCCCGCGCGCGGTGCGGCGGGCGGCAGGGGGCGGCCCTGTGGTGTAGCGGTGCGCGGCGGATGGTGGGTACTGTCTGCGGTACGGGCCCGTTCACCGCGCGGGGAAGTGCGCATGGTGCGGCGCCCGTGGCCCCCCAGACCCCGGGCCGCTGAAGCAGGAGGCAGCATGGCCGAAGACGGCCGGAGCCCTTGCATCCTTGCAGCGGACACGGGGTTTCCGGCACTGTCCTCCCGAGCCGCCGCTGGGGCACTCTCCCGCCCCCAGCGACCAGGGAGGACCACGGCACGGGGACGACTGTGGGGTAGCCACGCCGTCCTCGTGCCCGGCGGCCGTCCTGCCCCGGTGACCTCACACCCGTAGCTTGGCCGTGGACGAGATGGACAGCCTGTTGCAGCCCACGGCTGCAACAGGCCGCAGGGCTGCTTGTCCGAACCCTGCCACCCGGTATGCCCATAATCTTCCCGCCCACACCTCATATCTCAGAGCTGGGCAGGCGTCCCCCCGGGGCGCTTCGCTGTCCGTACACCGCCGCCTGGTCTCCGGCAGCGGAGACCATGTCCGGGCTGTCCAGCGATAGTACGTTCCTGGCCCGCTCGACGGATGCCTCGGAGGCAGGTCCGCCGGGATTCTCGGTGACCAGGGCCTGGTTGTGGGTCACGAAGGAACGCATCCGCTGCTCGTAGCGCGCGTATCCGGTGCGGTGGTCGCCGTTGTCCCGGGCAAGGCAGTCGGCCAGTACGTAGGCGCCTACGAGGGCCAGGCTGGTGCCCTGCCCCGGGAGGGGGGACGGGCAGTAGGCGCCTTCAGGGCGGCCTCGGACAGGCGGGCTCCTTCCCACCGCATGGCGGCGAGCTTGTCCACGACGAGTTGCCGGAGGGCGGCGCCGTCACGGGCGAGGGGGGCGGACTCGAAGCCGAAGGCGATCCGCAGTCCGGTGTTGCCGCGTACGGGCATGATGCCGAAGCCCGTGTCGCCGTCCCGCAGCCACATCTGCCAGTCGTCCAGGTCCAGGAAGTTCTCCGCGCTGAACACTGAGAGGTAACTGCCCAGATGGTGGGCGTAGCGCTCCTCCGGGCCGAAGGCCAGGCGCCGGACGGCGGAGTGGAGGCCGTCCGCCCCGACCACGAGGGCGAAGGTGCGCGATGCCCCGTGGGGCGAATGCGACGCGCACGCCCCTCTCGTCCTCGTCGAGCGCGGTGATGCTGTCGCAGAAGAGGTACTCGATGTCGGCACGCGTGTGGTCGTACACCGAGCGGACCAGGTCGCAGCCAATGGGCGAGGACGGGCCCGGCGATGCCGCCGCCGGAGATGAGTACGGTGCGCATGTAAGGCTCCCCTGATGCTGGGTTCGACGTGTGCGCCTGAACGTACGGCGTACACCCAGCCCCCTCAACTGCCCGAATGAAAGACGTGTACTAGAACAGGAACCCTCTCGCACGACTGCGCCGCTGCCATCGTCTGTGCTAGTACAGGACAGGGAGGCCACTGGACGTGCCGAACGCCACAGATGCTGCCGGAGATCCGCCCTAGCTGCGCATCGTGGCCGCGATCCGGCAGCGCGTCGCGGACGGTGCACTCGCCCCCGGGGGCCGGGTTCCCGCCACCCGCCAGATCGCCCGGGAGTGGGGCGTCGCGCTCGCGACGGCCACCAAGGCACTGACCACCTTGCGCCTGGAGGGAGTGGTCGAGGCCAAGCCCCGGGTGGGCACGGTCGTCGCCGGAACCGCTCCCGCCGCGCAGAACCGCAGACGACCGTCACCCTCCCCGCACCCCGAGCAGGAGCTCAGCCTCGACCGGATCGTCCGCACGGCCATCGAGATCGCCGACACCGAAGGGCTCCCGGCGCTGTCCATGCGAGGCGCCGCCGCCCGGCTCGGCGTCGCGGCGATGTCGACCTATCGCTACGTCCCGAGCAAGGAAGACCTCGTCCTGCACATGGCCGATGCCGCGTTCGGCGAGAACTCCTACCCCGCGGACTTCGACGGGAACTGGCGCGACCGCGTCGAGCTGGGTGCCAGGACCCAGTGGAGTCTGTACCGGAAGCACCCGTGGCTGGCCCAGCTCGGCTCCCTCACAGTCCCGTTGCTCGTACCCAATCTCATGGTCCACGGCGAGTGGGTGCTGGACGCGCTCGCCGGTCACGGCCTGGACCCCACGACGCTGTTCGACGTCCATGTACTGATCCACAGCCACGTCCAGGGCCTGGCCACGCACCTGGAGATGGAGGCGCACGCCGAAACCACCACCGGACAGTCCGAAGACCAGTGGATGGACAGCCACGCCTCCGCCCTCCGAGAACTCGTGGAATCAGGCCGCTTCCCGACCTTCAGCAAGGTGGTCGGGTCCTTCACCGACGGCTACGACCTCCGTCTCGACGCCCTCTTCGAGTCCGGCCTCAAGGCGCTCCTCGACGGCCTTGCTCCCCTCATCGAGGGGCAGCGAAGCGCTCCCAGGCGCGGTGGCCACCGAGCAGTTCGATGACGGTGTCCAGGACCGCGGTGGGGTCACCGGCGGCCACGCCCGCGGTGTTCGCGGAGATGCCTGCCGTCTCCAGGGCGGCCTGACCCTCTCCCCAGGCGCCGAGGGCCTTGCCGTGCCGGAAGGCTTCGGCGATGAGCAGCAGTACGCGGGAGTCGAGACCGGTGGACCGGACGATGTCGTCGTCGGCCTTGGCGTCGCGGGCCCCGTAGCCGTCGGGGGCCGCGGCGGGCGCACCGGCGAGCAGGAGCGCGTCGAATTCGACGGAGCGGGCGGTGGTGAAGGTGCGCTGCACGGTGACCGGGTGGTCGCCGTCGGCGCCAAGTTCACCGCCGACGGGGGCGATGACCAGGGGGACCATGCCCGCGTCCAGGATCCGTCGGCGCACCGCGCGGACCCCTTCGAGGTCGGTGCCGTCGGTGACGATGCCGATGATCCGGCCGTCGACCGGCCATTGCCTGCCGATCTGGGAGAGCGCGGGGCTCGGCGCGACGTCGGCCAGCGGACCGGCGGCCTCGGGCGCGGGCAGGCCGAGGCCGGTGGCGACCTGGCCGCACAGCTCCGGGTCGATGTTGGCCAGTACCTGAAGGGCCCGCTCCTTGATGCCTTGTTCCCAGCACTTGCCGAGCTCGAAGGTGTAGGCGGCGACGATGTGTTCGCGCTCGACGGCCGTCATGCTGAGCCAGAACTGCCGGGGCTGGCTGAAGTGGTCGTCGAAGGTGGCCGCCGCCGTACGCTCCTTGCGCGAGGCGGGTACCTCGGCGGGCACTTCGATGTAGGCGCCGGTCTCCGCACCGGCCAAGAAGGGGCAGCCGCCGTCGAGGGAGTTGGGTCGGTAGGGGGCGACGCCTCGGTGCACCGCGGTCTGGTGCATGCCGTCGCGCAGCATGTCGTTGACGGGCGCGTGCGGCCGGTTGATGGGCAGCTGCGCGAAGTTGGGGCCGCCCAACCGGCTGATCTGTGTGTCGAGATAGGAGAAGAGTCGGCCCTGTAGCAGGGGGTCATCGGTGACGTCGATGCCGGGGACCAGGTGGCCGGGGTGGAAGGCAACCTGCTCGGTCTCGGCGAAGTAGTTGGAGGGGTTGGCGTTGAGGGTCATCAGGCCGATCGGGCGGACCGGCGCGAGCTCCTCGGGCACGATCTTGGTGGGGTCGAGCAGGTCGATGCCCTCGAACATCTGGTCCGGAGTGTCGGGGAAGGTCTGTACGCCCAGTTCCCACTGCGGGTAGGCCCCCGCCTCGATGGCGTCGGCGAGGTCGCGGCGGTGGAAGTCGGGGTCCACGCCACCGGTGATCTGTGCCTCCTCCCAGACCTGGGAGTGCACGCCCAGACGCGGCTTCCAGTGGAACTTCACCAGCGTCGTGGCACCCTCGGCGTTGACCAGCCGGAAGGTGTGGACGCCGAAGCCCTCCATCGTCCGGTAGGAGCGCGGGATGCCGCGGTCCGACATGTTCCACAGCGTGTGGTGGGTGGCCTCGGTGTGGAGGCTGACGAAGTCCCAGAAGGTGTCGTGGGCGCTCTGCGCCTGGGGGATCTCGCGGTCGGGGTGCGGCTTGCCCGCGTGGATGACGTCGGGGAACTTGATCGCGTCCTGGATGAAGAACACCGGGATGTTGTTGCCGACGAGGTCGAAGGTGCCCTGCTCGGTGTAGAACTTCGTGGCGAAGCCCCGGGTGTCGCGGACGGTGTCGGCGGATCCACGCGAGCCGAGGACGGTGGAGAAGCGTACGAAGACCGGCGTCTCGACTCCCTCGGCGAGGAATTCCGCCTTGGTGATGCCGGCGGCCGAACCGTAGCCGCGGAAGACACCGTGGGCGGCGGCTCCACGGGCGTGCACGACGCGCTCGGGGATGCGCTCGTGGTCGAAATGGGTGATCTTCTCGCGCAGGTGGTGGTCCTGTAGCAGTACCGGGCCGCGCGGCCCCGCCTTCAGCGAGTGGTCGGTCTCGTACAGGCGCGCACCCTGGGCGGTGGTCAGGTAGGCGTCACCCTGGGCGACCCGGCCCTGCGGCACCCCGGTCTCCTGACCGGTGGGGCTGTAGGTGTCCGGGCCCCGCTGGTCGGGCTTGGGCGGCAGCGGCTCACGCGGGTTGGTGGGCTCGGCGACCGGAACCGCCTCCGGGCCAGGAGCGCCGGGAATCTCGTTCCCCGCACTCATGGCTTCCTGCACCTTGTTCACCACCTTCTCGGCAGCCGCCGACACGGGGTTCTTCTTCTCGCTCACAGGGGGTTCTCCGATTCATGGACGGGTTGAGCCGTACGCGGGGCAAGGTGCACGGGCTGTGGCGCTGGAGCGCCGCCCGCGCGGGTACCCCCACCACGTACGACGACGCACGCGTTACGCCATCCGGGTCTGGCGGCACTCACCACACACTCGCGATGTGCACGCGACCGAGACCGGCGTCATGGGTTCGGCCTGAAACGGCGTGATCAGGCGGTGAGGGTGGTCTGCATACTGGCGGCGGGCTCGGCTTCGGCCTGCCTGCGCACCCGTCGGCAGGCCTGCGCGATCAGGCGCGAGACGTGCATCTGCGAGATGCCGAGTTCCTCGCCGATCCGCGCCTGGGTCATGTCGCCGAAGAAGCGCATGTGCAGGATGCGGCGCTCACGTTCGGGCAGCAGGGCCAAGCCGGGCTTGACGGCCTCACGCTCGATGACCCTGTCGTAGCGCGGCTCGTCGTGGCCCAGGAGGTCACCCAGAGCCGAGGACTCCCCCTGCGGAGCGGTGGCGCTCAGCTGGGCATCGAGCGAGACCGCCCGGAAACTGTCGATGGCCTCCAGCCCGGTCAGCACTTCTTCTTCACTCAGCCCGGCATGCTCGGCGATCTGCGCCACCGTGGGATAGGAGCCGCCGCTGGTCAGAGACAGCTGCTGGATGCTGGCCCGGACCTTGTTGCGCACCTCCTGCACCCGCCGGGGCACATGCACGCTCCAGGAGTGGTCCCGGAAGTGCCGCTTGACCTCGCCGATGATCGTCGGCATGGCGTACGGGACGAACGGGCCGCAGGCGGGGTCGTAGCGGTCGATCGCCTTCACCAGGGCCAGGGCGGCCACCTGCTGCAGATCCTCCAGCGGCTCGCCCCGGTCACGGAACTTGCCCGCCAGCCGGTGCGCCATCGGCAGCCAGGCCACCGTCAGCTCCTCCATCAGCCGCCGCCGCTCCGCCCCGGCGGGCAGCGCGGCCAGCCGCTCGAAGGCGGCGGCCGTGTCCGGTGTGTCCGTGGCGCGTGCGGGGTGTGTCGTCCTGCTCGACATGGGTGCCTCCCGTGGACCTGCTCAACATCGGCAGCACGGGAGCGCGCGGAACACACCCGGAGGCGACCGTGACCGTGACCGTGGCCGTTCCCGTGCGTGTGCCTGTTTGCCCAAGCACATCGAAACACCTTGTGTCCGTGATCGGCGAAGCCAAACAGGGCGAAGCCAAACAGGGCGAAGCCAGACACGGCAACACGGCGGCGGAATGTCAGGCACACCGACAGCGCGACAGCGACGGAACGCGGACTGGCTAGTCAGCCTGGTCGTCGCGCAGCGCTCTGCGGCGTTCCTGTTCACGCTTGGAGTAGGCGGCTGCCCGGATCGCCTCGTCGCTCTCCAGGCCCGATCCTAGGGCGCCGCCCACGGTGGCGACCGATGCGACGAACCAGGTCAGCGTCCAGTACTCCGTGGCGTGGAGCGGGGTTCGTGTCAAGGAAGTGAACACCCGCTCGTTGAGGACGAACAGCGCCCACACCAAGTTGACGGCCAGCAGACCTACGTAGCAGATGAGCACCCCGAACCCCACGGTCACGACGGTCGAGGCGTTGTAGAGAGCCGCCCTCTGCTTCTCCTGCCGCGAGTTCTCCGATGGTCGATGCCACAGGTGCGCGTCCACGATCAGCCAGCCGATCATGATCGCGAGAGACCCGATCGTGGCGATCACGAGGCGTGTGGTGCTCAGGGCGGCGGCCAGATTCCAGACCGTGGAGTTCACGGTCGCGATGGCTCCCGTGGCGAGTGCGGCCGCCAGGGCCTTCGACAGGCCCGGCACCAGCCGCCACGGCCGGTTGGCGCGGACCATACCGGCGAGCATCCGCACATAGCCGCGTGCCCCGCTGACGACGTAACGGACATCGTCGGTCCGCTCATCACCGGACTGGCCCAGGTGAATGGGCGCGAGAGGACTGAGGAAGGACCCCAGAACCGGCTGGCCTTGCGAACGTTCGTCGACCTCAGGGGTTGGCGGGCCCGCCAGGCCAAGGATGGCTCCCTCGACGACCCGCCGGGCCCTCGTCTGCAGCCGCAGGCCCCCCAGTGCGGGAAGAGAGAGCAGCGCCAAGCCCTGTTCGTGATTCAGATTCACGGCGAGCTTGTGCCCGTGTGAGTGCAGCGGAAGGTCGGTGAGCGCCACGACGACATCCCAGTTCTCCGCGCTCCCCCGGTCCATGATGCGGCGCATCAGGGTGGGCGGGTCCTCGGTCCCTGAGGTGAAGGGCTCACTGACCACCTTGACGTCGAACCGGCGCGTCTTGCCGGTCCTGTCGGCGAGCCGATCAGGGAGTGTGCGGGCCATGCGCTCAGCGATGTCCGTCGGCGCGTAGGGGTCCGCGAGGAGCGCCACGACTATGACGCCCTGCGTCGACACCGGCATCACTGGAGCCTTCCCGTCGGCGGTTTCCTGCGATCCCTTGTTCCCCAGGATGCCCCTGGGATGTGGTGAGTGCCATGTGACGGCCTGGCTGCCGCTCGTCGGTGCGTTCCGGTGACGCGAGCACTCGGGGCATTGGCTGGTGCCGTCGGAACGGCCCTGGCGGGCACAGCCGCGGGCGGGGCCTCACGGGAGCGAGCCAAGATCACGGTCAGAGCGGAGCAGGGCCATGTCCAAGGACGAGGACCTTGCCAGGCAGGTCGACCGGCTCCGGCTTGAAGCCACGCTCCCGGCGCCCGCCGATGCGGTGTGCTCGCTCTCGTCGACCCGGCTCGCCGCCGTGATCAGGTCTCCGTGGGTGCGGGTTCCGCGTGGACCGATACGGCGGTGAGGTAGGGACCGTCGCCGCTGAACCGGAGGGCCGGGGGCCACTCGTCACAGAGGGCGTCCGACACCTCGGCCGCCGGGTGGCCGAAGAGATCGATGCCATCAAGGACGACTGGGCAGGCAGACGGCCCTGTCAGCGTGAAGGGGTCGCGGGTGAGGCCGATGCCGGCCAGGCCAGGGGTGTCCTGGTGCCCGACGCGGCGGTCCGTGGTGTCGCCGTACACGTCGAGCGTCAGGCCCCGGTACCGCGCGCTGAAGGCCCAGTGGGCGCCGCAGACCCAGCCGTCACGAACGTCCGCGACGGTGGCGACGGCCCACTGGGCGGTGCGCTCGTCCATGCCGAAGCGGAGCGTGCCGGCACGATCCGGGAGCCGGAGACCGACTTCGGGGAGGAACTCGAACATGCGGGGGATGGTTGCAGTGCAGGCCACTGCGCCACAAGCCGGAATTGACGATGCCGTGTCAGGCTCCCTTGGCCCACCGCCGCAGAGCGTCCTGGTCCGCGAAGCGGGCCACGTTCTTGTCATGGGGATGGGAGGTGTACTGGTGGAAGCGCCAGTCGGCCTTGATGCGCGGTTTCCCGGCGGAGACGTAGTCGGCGATCCAGAGGCCGTCCCCCGCGTAGGAGGCGGTGTCGGCGTTCAGCCAGAAGTCGCGGTTCGTGTAGAGGACGACCCGGTGGTGCGGCCGGAGCTTCTTCAGCCTGCGGATGAAGCGGTCCTTGTCCTTGCTGCTGGCATGACTGCCGTTGCCGGTGGCCTCCCAGTCCACCGCCAGGATGTCACCGGCCTTGTCGGGGATCTTTGACAGGAAGTGCCTGGCCTGGGCGCGGATACGGCCGGGCCACAGGAAGTGGTAGAAGCCGACGACCAGGCCGCCCTTGCGGCCCGTCCGAGTCTGGGCCTCAAGGTGGGGGTTGGTGTAGGAGCGGCCCTCGGTCGCTTTGACGAAGACGAAGGAGAGGTCGTCCGTGGAGTAGGAGGGCGGCTGGAACGCGCTGATGTCGACACCGTGCAGCATGCAGGAGGGCTCCTCGCCGTTGTTGTGCCGGGCTGTCCAGGTGATTCCCTTTGCTGCCGCGGCGACCCCCAGTGCGTTGTTCGAACGTCACTCCGGCTTGTCGCCTACACGGGCGATGTCCCTGGGATCAGGCGGCGGTCGGCCCCGCCCCGCACACTGACCGCATCGCCGCGCGCGGGCGGAGCACGCCGCGAGATCCGGTGTGTGTACGTCTTGCTGTCCCACCCGTGGCCCAAGCACCCTGTCCGGAAGGCGCGTTGATCCGATGGATGGACGACGTACCGCAGCGCACCCGCCCCGGGCACAGACACCTTTGGAGAACCCCGTTGGACACCACACCGGCGAGTACCGCCCCCTCCGCACGGCAGCCAGGACCGGCGCACCGCATGGACCCGTCAGGCGGCTGCCCGCACGCGGCGAACGCCCGGCTGCTGGCCCGGGGAGCGGTCGCTCCGGTGGTCCTGCCCGGTGAGGTGGCGGGAATGGCGGTGGTCGGGCACGAGGCGCTGCGGGAATTCCTCTCCCACCCCGATGTCGCCAAGAGCGCACTGCACTTCACGGCATTGCAGACAGGCCGAATACCGGACGGCTGGCCCCTGAAGACCTTCGCCACGGTGCAGGGCATGACCACGGCGGACGGCGCCGACCACCGGCGGCTGCGTTCGCTGGTCAGCCGGGCGTTCACCGCGCGCCGCGTGGAGGAACTCGCCCCACGTGTCGACAGACTGACGTCCGGCCTGCTCGACGACCTCGACCGGGCCGCCGCCAGCGGCGACGGAGTCGCTGACCTGCGTACGCACTTCGCGCTGCCGCTGCCGATGGGAGTGATCTGCGAGCTGCTCGGCGTGGATGCCGAGCACCACGACCGTCTGCATCACCTGTCCAGCCAGATCGTCGCCACGGACATCGGCCCCGCGGAGGCCCTGGCCGCCAATCGGGAGATGGTGGACGTGCTGGGCGCCGTCGTGGCCGCCCGTGTGGAGAATCCCGGCGGCGACCTCACATCCGCCCTCATCGCCGCCCGCGAGGAGAACGGCGACCGGCTCAGCCCGCACGAACTGCTCGGCACCCTGATGCTCATGATCATCGCCGGACACGAGACGACGTTGAACCTCATCACGAATGCGGTACGCGCCCTGTGCACCCACCGTGACCAGCTCGGCCTGGTCATGTCGGGCCGGGCGAGCTGGGCCGACGTGGTCGAGGAGACGCTGCGCTGGGACAGCCCGGTCAGCTACTTCCCCTTCCGCTACCCCACCCGGGACCTGACGCTGGACGGCACCGTCATCCCCAAGGGCACCCCTGTGCTGGCCGGTTACTCCGCCGCGGGCCGCGACCCGAAGGCCCACGGTTCCGACGCCCACCGATTCGACCTCACCCGCGAAAGCTCCCCCCGCCACCTCTCCCTGGGCCACGGCGCGCACTACTGCCTGGGCGCACCGCTGGCCCGCCTGGAAGCCACCGTCGCACTCAAGCAACTCTTCACCCGCTTCCCCCGGCTCGACATCGCCGCACCGGACACGGACCTGCCGCGCCACGCCTCATTCGTGGGCAACAGCGTGCGGCGGCTGCCCGTACGGCTGCGCGGCTGAGACCGCCAAGGCGAAGGATGCACACCTGTGGGCCGGGCGCGCACCGGCTCGGGGACGGAGCGGAGGACAGGACCGCCCGCCGCCTCCGCGGTGACGGTCCCCTCCGATCTGTTCCCGTCCGGAGCGGTCGGCGGGAGGCGGAGACCGGGTCCTAGTACCAGGCGGTCTCGGCCAAGCGCTGGTTGTCGCAGAACAGCACTGCCTTGCTCTGTCGGCCGCTGAGGTTGTTGATCACCGTGGTGTAGGCGTAGTTGATGCCAGGATCGACCGTTTCGAGTACCCATACGATCCCGGTACTGGTGAGGCGGTTGCTGTGTGCCGCGCAGCCCTGGGGCGCGTTCTCTATGCGGGCGAATGAGCCGCAGCCGGAGCTGTAGAAGTACTTGAGGGTGATGGTGCGGCCGGCGTAGACGGCCGTCTTCGTGGCTCCGCCGGGCACGGCGGGCTGGTGATAGCTGCCCGAGCAGGAGGTCTGCTCGGGGTAGCGGCCCTCGTTGGGCAGCGTGCCGTAGCCGACGCTCTGCATGGGGGCCGCATGGGCCTGGAGCGGCGTGAGCGCCGCCAGGCCGAACGCGAAGGCGGCGCCGAGCAGCGCGCGCCATCCCCAGCGGCCGGTTCCCCGGCCGGTGTGTCTGTTCCGTTCCGAGATCACGTTCCTCTTCGAGATCACGTTCCTGTTCCTCCTGGAGATAGAGATCCGCGGTGTCGCCCGACCGCTCTCCAGGCTGTTCGCCCGCGTCACGGGCTGCCAGGTCTTTACAGGTCATCTCGCTCAGTGGGGCGACGCCTGTGCCGCGGGGAGATGCGGCCGACTGGGCATCAGCACCGCGCTGCCGGAAGGGCACGGGTCTTCAGCGAGGGCGCGTGAGTATACGCAGCCCGGATCGTCACGGCAGTAACAGAGGTCACTTCCGGTCACGGTGTAGATCATTTACGTACTGGGAAGCCTCGTTCCGCTTCTCGGTTCAACATCCGGACTGGGATGGCGGGTTCGAGTCGCTCGGGCGACACCTTCACCCCGATTGGGGCGATCCGTCGCCCTTGCTCGGACACGATCGGCCGGCCGTCCCGGCCGGTCACTTCCGTTGTGCGTACGTCAGTTTGAGGGGAGACCAGGGTGAGTTCTCGCGTCGTGGGCGGTGGTCCGGAGATATCCACTGACAGCTTGATCCCGGCGCAGCCGAGCGCCCGGCACCGGTCGGCGGGGGCGGAGAAGGCTCTGGTCCGCCTCTTCGAGCGACACGCAGTGGAGTGCACGGACGAGTACCGGCACCACGAGAGAGCTGCTCAGCAGCGGCTGGGCGCACTCCGCTCCCCCGGCGGCGGCACCACGCTACGCCTGGAGGGGGCCCTTCAGTCGGCGCCGCGCGCGTTTCTGCCGCCGGACGAGGAGGGTCGCACCAGGTTGCGGCTGCTGGACGCCGGTCTGCACGTGATCGAGGAGGCCTTCCCCCAGGTCAGCACCGATGCCGAAGTCTGCCGACTGACCTGCGTGATGCTGGAGTCGGCTTGGCGGAGCCGGGCCGGGGACTCGGCGCGCGAGGAGGAGAAGGAGGCGGGGCCGACTGCCGACTGTGGCTGCTCCCTGTGCCGTCGGCTGCCCACGCCGCCCGAGCGCACGCTGGGCGACTACGGGTGGCGGCAGAGCGCCGGTCGTCCCCTCACCGTCAAGACATGGCCGTACCGGTCGGAGCTCGACAGTGTGCTGACCGGTGGCTGGGCCCTGGCCCGGCAGCTGAACGACCTGGAGCGGGACCTCGGCTACCGGCACCGTTTCGAGGACGACATCCTCCTCTTCCACGAGTACAAACGCGTGATCGACACCATCGACACCACATATCTCACGCGACTCATCGAAGGCCGCCTGGCCGAGGATTTCAGCATCAACACCGCGCGGGCCCTGGTCTGCGGGCTCTACGCCGCCCACAAGCGCTCCGTCGACGAGTACTGGCTCCAGCAGCATCACGCGGGCAACGTCGTACTCCCCCAGACCAACCCGCTGGGACAGAGCGGTTACTCGCTCCTTCAGATGATGGACTGCCTCTTCTGGCACGTCTCCCCCGACACCGAACTCTGGCAGGAGGAACACCTCGCCGCCCTGCTGCTGTGCCGTGTCGTGGACGACATGGTCGACGTACGGGCTGATGCCCTCACCGGCGAGATCAGCAACTTCTGGCTCGCCGACATGCCCACCCACACCAAGGCCCTCTACGCGGCCAGTGCCATCGCCCTCATCAAGTACGGCTGCATGCCCGAGGCGCATCGCCCGATGTGGAACACCTGGCTGATGCCCAGCACCATCGTCTGGTTGGGGCTGACCGGGCGGCACGCCCTGTGGTTCGACGGCATCACCCAGGACCTCCCCCCGGCCGAGGACTGCCCGCTGTGCGGCCTCCAGCCCGACGCCTGCACCGGCATCCTCACCCACGGCGTCGCTCTCACCATCGCCGCACGGCCCACCGCACCGGCACTCGGCCCCCGGACCGCCGAGCTGTCCGCACGCTGCCGGGACCAGCACCCCGAGTCGTGGCCCCTCTTCGACGCCGAGCTCCATGCCTTCGAGGCACTGCACGGCCCCTGGTACGGCGATGTCGACTGCGCCTGGGAGATCCTGCGCCGCACCTATATCGCCGCCTTGGAGGCGTCCCACGCCGCGCCGTCCACATCCCGTGCCCGGGCGATCCAGGAGGACTCCGGTGTCGTCGGAGCCGAGTTCTTCCACGCCCTGCGCGACCCGCACACCGGGCGGGAGGACGGCGCGCTGCTCGCCTACATGTTCGGCTGCGCCCACCCGCACTTCCTCTGGAACGCGATGGGGCACCGTCCCTCGGATCTCGCGGGTGACTGGCTCGACGGCTGACGTCCTGGCTCGAACGACACTGCCCCGGCCGGGACGTCCGGCCGGGGCAGCATCGTCACGGGAAGCGCCTATACGTCGAACTCGACCGGCAGGTGGTCCAGCAGGGTCATCCAGGTGGACGCGGTCGAGCTGAGGTCCTCCGTCGGCACGGCCAGGCGCAGGCTCGGCAGCCGGTGCAGGAGGACGTCCACCGCCACCTCGATGATGGACATGCCGATGCTCTGCCCGGGGCACTCGTGCGGGCCCGCGCCGAACGCCAGGTGGGACTGGTTGCCGTGCACCGAGACATCCGGGTCGGGCCGGACCTCGGGGTCGGCGTTGCCCGCGCCGAGACCGAGCACGAGCAGGTCGCCCTCCTCGATGTGGTGCCCGCCCAGTTCGACGTCGCCCGCGGCGAAACGGCCCGGCAGGACGGCGAGCGGCGGGGAGTTCCACATGGCCTCCTCCATCACCGCCGTGATGTCCAGCTGTCCGCTGATCAGCCCGGAGTACCGGGCGTCGTCGGTGAGGATCAGTTCAAGCACCCGGGCCAGCAGGCTGGTCGTGACGTGCGCGGCGATCAGCACGGCGCGCAGGTGGAGCACGACCTCGTCGTGGTCGAGCTCCGCGTGGTGTTCCAGCAGACCGGTGGCGAGATCGGAAGCGGGCTCGGAGCGTCTGCGCTCGGCGAGCTCGCTGAAGATCTCCCGGATCACGCCGTCGTGCTCCACGGCGTCCTCGCCGCCCTTCATCACCTGGGCGCAGGATGCGACCAGGCGACGCCCCTCGGCCTCGGTGAGTCCCAGGATGCGGGCCGTCACCAGCATGGGCAGCAGGTCGGCGTAGTCCGTCACCAGATCGGCGCGGCCCGCGTCCGCGAACGCGTCGATCTGCTTGTTGGCGAAGTGCGTGGCGTGCCGCCGGATACCGCGGTCGGCGGCGGACTGGAGGCCGTCGCTGACCGCGCCGCGCAGCCGACGGTGCGCCTCGCCGTCCTGGGAGACGCAGTCGGGACGCCAGGCGAGCATGGGGATCAGCGGGGAGTTGTCCGCGACGCGCCCCTCTCGCCAGTGCCGCCAGGTCCGCCCGTCCCGGGCGAACTGGCGGGGGTTGTCGAGCACCCGCCGGCTGTCCCGGTAGCCAAGGACCAGCCAGGCGGGGATGTCGCCTTCGAGCAGCACCGGCGCGACCGAGCCGTGCTCCTTGCGCAGCCGTTCGTAGATGCCGCGCGGGTCGGTCTCCGCCTCGGGCCCGTACAGCCGGACCAGATCGGCCGACCCGTGCGCCACCGGGCAGCCGCGAGGGGCGTCGGGACGGTCGGGGTTCTGGTCGGTCATCGGGGCTCCAAGGCGACGGCGGCGCGTTCTTGCAGATGGCGCATCAGGGTGATCAGCACATCACGGCTGGAGACCCGGTCGCGGGCGTCGCACACCACGATTGGGGTGTGCGGAGAGATGTCCAGGGCGTCCCTGACCTCCTCGATGGGGTGTTCCTTGGCGTCGGGGAAGACGTTGAGCGCGATGACGAACGGCACCTCCAGCCGCTCCATCTCCTCGATCGCCCGGAAGCTGGAGGCGAGGCGGCGGGTGTCCACCAGCACGACCGCGCCGAGCGCGCCTTTGCACAGGCCGTTCCACAGGAACCAGAAGCGCTCCTGTCCGGGGGTGCCGAACAGGTACAGCATCAGGCTGTCGTTGATGCTGATCTTGCCGAAGTCGAGGCTGACGGTGGTCTGCGTCTTGTCGGCGACCCCGATCAGGGGGTCGACGTCGGCGCTGGCCTGGGTGAGGGTCTCCTCCGTGGTGAGCGGCTTGATGTCGCTCACCGAGCGGACCATGGTGGTCTTGCCGGTGCCGAAGCCACCGGCGATCATCACCTTCACCGAACGGGTGCCACCGGCCGCCGGCCCGCCGCCGGGGTGGTCAAAGCCTTTGAAGTCCACTGAGAATCTCCTCGAGGAGCGCGAGGTCGGGCCTGCGGCCGGCGTCGTACACCGGGATGGGGTCACGGGCTTCGACGCGACCTGCCTCGAGCAGATCCGCCAGCAGCACCGCCAGAATGTTGAAGGGCAATCCGAGGTGGGCGCCGAGTTCGGCCACGGACAGGGGATCCCGGCAGCGCCGGAGGATCTCCCCGTGCTCGTGCTGTATCCCCGGCACGGGAGCCGTGCGGGATACGACGAGGGTGGCCACGTCAAGGCTCGACGCCGGACCGCCCGGTCCGCTGCGCCCCTTGGTCAGGACGTAGTAGCGCTCAAGACCGGACGGGTCCGTGGGCCGGCGGGAGGCACTCATCCAGAGTGCTCCTCCAGGCGGGGGGTGGTCCCGAGCAGCTCGCCCATCCTGCGTGCCAGGTCCCTCATCTGATGTCCGAGCAGCCCCTGGTCGAGGCCCTCGCGGGCGAGGACGCCGAGGTAGGTCTCCATACCGGCCCGTACGACGAACAGATGGCCGCCGTCGACCTCGATCATCGCCAGCCGCAACTGCCCGGCGTCCTTGGGGAACTGTTCGGCGACCGGCTGGGCCAGCGCCTGGAGACCGGCCACCACCGCCGCGAAGCGGTCCACGTCATCGGGGTCCTCGGCACCGTAGGAGGTGATGGCCTTGCCGTCACTGGAGGCCACCAGGGCGAAGCGGATCTCCGGGATGGATTCCACCAGATCGCGGAGCGCCCAGCTCACGTCGTTTCCCTGCTGCGTCATACGGACTTGTCGCTTTCTTCGGCGTGGTGCTCGGTGGACTCGCGGCCGGTGGCGGCACCGGCGGGCTCCCGGCCCGCCGTGGCGAAGGCGGCCAGCCCGGCGAAGGACTCGTCCGGCGGTACGGCCGCGGCCGCGGCCACCTCGCTGTGTCCGGTGTGTTCGGCCGGCTTCTGTTCGGCCGGCCTCTGGCGGGCCGCCTCACTTCGTCTGCTGCGGCGTCGGGGCAGTCCCCCGGGGGTGGTCTCGATGTCGTCATCCGCGGGTGTCGGCGTCTCGGCCTGGTCGGGGGCGACGGCGGCGCGGGAGGCCGGTTCCGGTGCGGTGGCGACGGCGGTGCGGGGCGCGGGCTCCGGTGCGGTCGCGGTGCGGGCCGCCGCGGCGGGC
This sequence comes from Streptomyces flavofungini, assembly GCF_041028215.1. GTDB lineage: Bacteria > Actinomycetota > Actinomycetes > Streptomycetales > Streptomycetaceae > Streptomyces > Streptomyces flavofungini_B. The sequence goes on along the minus strand of NZ_JASKYR010000013.1, from coordinate 15,400 downwards.
ACCGGGATCGCGGTGGCCGCAGCGGTCGCGGGGACCTGGCTGAAGTACTTGTGCGGGACCACGACGACCACCGAGGTGCCGAGCCACTGCGAGTCGGCGTAGGTGACGCGGATGCCGTAGCGCTGGGCCAGGGAGCCGACGACCCGCAGACCGATGCTGGCGTCCTCCGAGATGCCACCCAGGCCCGCGCCCGGCGCGGTCCCGGCCAGCACCTGCTCGACCTCGCGCTTCTTCTCCTCGCTCAGGCCCTTGCCGGAGTCCTGGATCTCGATGCCGACGCCGTTGGGGACCTCCTTGCCGGAGACCACCACCGGCTCGGTGGGCGGCGAGTAACGCGCCGCGTTGTCCAGGAGGTGGGCGAAGATCAGCGTGAGGTGGTCGACCAGGGCGCCGTCGACGCCGAGTTCGGGCAGCTGCCGCACCTCGACGCGGTGGAAGTCCTTGATCCGTCCGATACCGCCGCGTACCACGCTGAGCAGCCGCTGGGGTTCCTGCCACTGACGGCCGGGCCGGTCGGTGCCGCCGAGCACGCTGACGCTGGCGGCGAGACAGTCGGCGGGGCCGATCGCCTGGTCCAGTTCCATCAGTCCGCTCGCCACGGCCGGCAGCCGTCCGTGCTCGCCCTGCATCTCGTGCAGCCGTCCGCGCAGCTTGCTGGTGAGCACGTGGATGCGGTTGCCGATGCTGATCACGGCCTGTTCGGCGGAGGTGGAGCGGTTGAACTCCGTCTCCACACCGATCAGGGAGGTCCGCAGGACCTTGCGCAGCTCGGCCTGAAGCTCCTTGCTGATGTCGCTGTTCTGGCCGGTGACCGGCAACAGGTCGTCGACGGCGTCACCGGCACGCAGCCGCTTGAACGCCTCGGGAAGTTGCTCACGGGCGAGCCGTGCGACCGCCTCGTGCTGCCGGGCCAGCCGCTCCTCGAAGACCTCGGCCTGTTCGGCGAGCCGGGCCTCGTAGGACTGGGCGAGTCCGGCCAGTCGCTCTTCGAAGGTCCGCGTCTGCTCGGCGAGCTGTGCCTCGAAGTCGCCGTTCTGGTCGGCGACGTGGCTCTCCATGGCGGCACGCTCGCCGTCCAGCGCGGCCCGCTCGGCCGCCATCTTCCGCTCCAGACCGGCCACGTGCTGCTGCCACTGCTGGGTCTGCTCGGCCTGCTGCGCGCGGAACCCGGCCTCGGCGCGGCCGAGGTTCGTTCGAGTGCGAAGCAGCAGCCGTACGCACACGGCGCTCAGCGCGGTGGCCGCGGCACCGGCGACGGCGACGGTTATTCGCTCGGAGCTCATGAATGTCGCGGCTACCGTTCCGCCTCCCAGGGCCGGCGGCATCATCCACCAGCTGTACCAGGCGACGGGCAGCCGCGCCGCCGGAGGCGGTGTGGCGAGTTCCATCTGCATCCTTAGAACCAACACGTTCGAACATGGGGGGGCATACACGGGACCGCACTCATGAGTACGCACCACGAGGACACCGATGGTGACCGGGCCAACTCGCAGCGGATGTAACGGAGTTTAGCGGTCTCGATGGCGAAATGATCAACCGGCCCGGTCTGCGGAAGTGAGAATTCCGTCACTCTCCGACAGGATCGCTCCGAACTGGACCGGGGTGCCCGCCGTTTCCTGGGGTCAGGTCGCCGCCGTCGAAGGCCGTACCGGAAGCACCGCACCCGCGTTACTTCAGGAGCTGCGGCAGTACGTGGGGCGGCCACTGCCCGGCGGCGAACAGGCCGAGCGTGTGCGCGCGGGCGACCAGCGCGGGGTGGTTGGCCGCGTTGTAGCGGCGCAGCAGCTGACGCACGTGGTAGTTGACGCCCTGGCGGCTGAGGCGCAGACGCTCGGCCAGCTGGCCGGTGGACAGCCCGGCCGCCACGCCCTCCAGGATGCGAGCGTCGAGCTCGGTGAGGACCGCACGGTCGGGCGAGTCCTCCCCCTTCGAAAGGCGCAGTCGCAGGACCGGTCCGGTCGACTCCGTCGGCCCGGCGACAACGGTGGCCGTCAATGCGGCGGTGAAGGTCTTGCCACTGCCGTGCTGGCCGGTGACCTGCTCGGTGAACGAGCTCGTGCGGCCCTCGCGCAACTCGGTGAAGCGCCGCGGCAGCAGCTCGGCCTCACTGGTGCGGAGGAGGTCGGTAGGCAGGCAGCCGCTTATCTCACGGGGCGTTGCGCCGAACCGCGCCGCGAAGTCCGTCTCCGCGGCTTCGATGACGGTGCTCACGGGGCAGGCGCGGGCCGTGTACGTGTGGCGCCGCACACCGGCACGTGTCTCAAAGTGGTCGTCGGACGGAGCGGTGCTGTCTTCCTTCACCATGGACATAGCGTCGATTTCCTCGCCTGGAGCGCCGTGCGCAATAACTTGTCCTTTCAACCATACCGACGCGGCACCTCAGCACGTACGGGGTTTCTGCGTAGCCAACTGTTTTCGCGGGCCATTCAAGCCGCTTTATGCATTGCCTAGGTCACGTAATCATTCCGCGGCACGCGGCCCCCCGGGCGAGATCCTGGCAACGCTTACGACACGCGCGTCCACCGGAATGCCGCTGGCTCGCTCGCCGGTTCAGCAGGACGGTGAGCACGGTCGCCGCTGCCGCGGCCGCGCTGATGGCGGTGCTGTCGTCGCCTCTCATCCTGGATGAGATCTCCGGCCTGTCTCTTCAGAACCGGCAGGCCGGGGCGGAGCAGGTCCAGGGTTTCGCAGCCATTACCTTGAGCTGGTGCGGATCGAGCTGGACGACACGACGCTTTTCCAGCCCGTTCGGGGCTCCGGCGAACATTCCGGCCAGCATGCCCCCCCCCAGCAGACTTTCGCGGATGGCGCCGATCTCGAAGCAAGCGGGGCGGCATTACTGGAGCCGGTCCCACGCCTCCTGGATCGTCGGCTCTGCTCCGTGCGACGCGGAGCAACGCACACCGGTTCACGTGCGCCCGTACACCGGAACGAGCGTCTCGTAAGGGTTCCTCGGCGGAGGGTGGGGTGCGCGACCCCCGCGCCTGCTCAAGGGGGCCAACGGCCCGAGCAGCAACGGTTTTCGGACTTTCATGCCGGGTGCCGACGGATGGGTCCTGGGGCACTCGGCCCAGCCCTATGCTTCTACACGTCTGTAGAGGAAGCGAGGTGCTCCCGGGTGCTCCGGGCATCCGCGTGCACCGGCGCGCCCTCACCCACCCTTCTCACCACTTGGAGATGACGCATGGCTTCGATCGACCTCGACAAGGTGCTCGACAAGGCCTGGGCCGACAAGAGCCTGCCCGAGATCCTGGCGGCTCCCGTCGCGGCGTTGAAGGGCGTCTCGGACCGGGACGGTGAGCTGCTCCAGGAGGCCTTCGGAGTCAAAACGGTGGCCGACCTGGCCGAGCTGAAGTATGCCCGCTGGGCCCAGGCCCTGGCCGCACTGGACACGTCCGTCAAGTAGTACGACTGGTACAGGTGACGCGCACCGCAAAGGTGCGCGCACCTCCTTCCCAGGCGCCACGTATGGGGCGCGAAGACGTGTTGCTTCGTCCCCGTTACCCTGCCCTCCATGTCCACCCCTGTGCACGCACTGGCCCACAGCCCGCTGACCCCGGCCGCCGTGGCGGAGTTCCTGGCCCTGCCGCAACAGCCGCAGTCCGCCGACGACTTCGACGCGGTCGACGCCGCGCTGCGTGCGCGCGGCTGGAGCTGGGAGCACGAGTGCCTGACGGACTCCTATCGCACGGGCTTCGGGCACCCGCTGTGCACCGAGGGCGGGACACCTTTCGGAGACCCGGAAGCCCGGATGTTCCTGGTGTTCGGCCAGCTCTACCCCCTCGACCCCGACGACGAGGAATGCGCCAACATGCCGTGGCTGAGTGACCTCGTGGATGACTGGGGCCGGTTTCCTGGCTGGCACGTCCAGCGTCCCGCCACCGTGCGGGCGTGCGCCGATGTGCTCGCCCAGGCGGCGGACGCCGTGACAGCCCGTCTCGGGACCACCCCCGAGCGGACCATCACCAGCGATGCCGCCGTGGTGACGGGCCCACCGATGCCGCATCGCATATGGCGCACCGCCACACACGCCGTGATCGTGGGGCCCCACGCGGACAACGGCCCGTACGGGTATCTCACCCATCTGCAACTCGCCGCCTCGCCCCTCGGCTTGACCGCCGAGCTGCCGCCCTCTGATGACGCGGAAGGCCTGGAGAGCTGGATCGAGACCCACGTCGACTGTTGACGGCCCCGGGTTCGGCGGTTCGTCGGGGGTGCTTCGATGAGGGAGGGGCGGCGCCAGCACGGTTCTGGGAGGGCCAGCCGGCATGGTGACCGGCTGACCCTCCCAGGCGGCCCGATGGTCAGCAGCTCAGGTTGTCACCAGGGGTCACCCCGAGGATCTGGGTGAACTGCTTGTACTTGTCGATGCGGCTCTGTACCTGCCCGGGGTTTCCGCCGTTGCACTCCAGGCTGCCGTTGATGGCGCGGATGGTCTCACCGAAGCCGCGCCCGTCGACGATGGCGTTGTGCGGGGTCATCGTGCCGGGGCCGCTCTGGGTGTTCCAGTACCAGAGGCCGGTCTTCCAGGCGACGGCCGCGTCCTGCTGCACCAGGTCGGGGTTGTGCAGCAGGTCGATGCCCAGGGCGTCGCCCGCGGTCTTGTAGTTGAAGTTCCAGCTCAGCTGGATGGGGCCGCGACCGTAGTACTTGTCGTTGCCCGCCGGGCAGCCGTAGGGCTGGCTGGCGTCGCAGTAGTGGGGGTAGTTGGCCGTGTTCTGCTCCACGACGTGGACCAGGCCGCCGGTCTCGTGGCTGACGTTGGCGAGGAAGGCCGCGGCCTCCTGCTTGCGTACGGTGTCGCTGCCCGTCTGAGTGAATCCGGGGTACGCGCTGAGCGCCGACGTGAGGCCGCTGTAGGTGTAGAACGAGTTCCGGCTCGGGAACATCTGGTTGAACTGGGACTCGCTCACGACGAAGGACGCGGCCGCCTTCTTCTGCGCGGGCTCAGGCTTGGCGGCCGACGCCTGCGGGGCCATCGTCAGCAGGGCGGCCGCGGCGGCGGTGGCGGTCAGTGTTCCGAGTATGCGAGAACGCATGGCTCACTCCGTGGGGGTGGGGGTGCCGGGGAACAACGAGGTGCCGGTGAGGTGGACCCGTGTACCGGCACGCGGGCCCAGTCAGTCCGACGGCAGGCGTGGGGTGCCCGTGGTGCCGACGGCCGACAAGATTCCGTTTCGTTGGACTAGACCATACCGAGCCCCGTGTTCACGTCAAGGGTGCGAACGTGGTGGGCTGCGCCCGATGTTGGGCAGCGGTGCGTCTTGGGGTGGCGCTGGCGTACCGGTCCGGGCGACGTGACCACGGCTCCATGACCAGAGCCCACCCCGACGCGATCCAGCAGGTCAGCAGAACTACAGCTCAGCAGGTCAGCCACTTAAGTATTCCGCCTTGACACCACACGGCAGCACGCAACCGTCGAAGTACGTGGTTGTCGCGGGTCCCGCTTTGCCGACGTCTGCGTAATGTCCGGCCAGAGCCGCGGCGTTCGGAGGTCGGGGCACGTCGTCGACCAGGAGTGAGCGGTTGTGGCCGCTGTCCTCGTCCCCGCCTTCGCGACCGCGCCTTCGCCGCTTCGAGTGACTCATGGCCTCCGTCGGCTTCGAGCCCGCGCGCCCATCGACACGAAGCCGGAGCCGACCGCATGACTGACATCGATCTCCTCGTTCACGGCGGAGACATCCTCACCATCGACTCCGCGGGCTCCGTCGTCCCCGACGGAGCCGTCGCGGTACATGCGGGTGAGAACGTCGAGGTCGGCCCCGCGGACCGACTGCGGCGCACCTGCGCCTCGGCCGTCGAGATCGACGCGCGTGGCTGCCTGGTGCTGCCCGGCTTCATCAACACCCACACCCACCTGGCGATGACACTGCTGCGCGGCTGCGCGGACGACGTCACTCTCCAGGGCTTTCTGGAGCGCGTGATCCCTCGGGAAGCCGCGCTGCTCTCGCCGGAGACCGTCGCCGCGGGCATAGGGGCCGCGTTCGTGGAGTCGGTCCGGGGTGGGGTGACGACCGCGCTGGACGTGTACTGGTTCCACGAGGCGGCCGAGAAGGTGGCTGTCGAGGCCGGTTGGCGGTTGCTGGCCGCGCCGACGTTCATGGATGTGCCGCAGCCGCCGGACGACCGTCCGTACGCGGAGCGACTCGGCTGGGCCGAGGCCTGGCTGGCGGCCCGCCCCACTGTGCCGGGCACCAGACCCGTGGTGTTCGCGCACTCCGCGTACACCCTGGCGCCCGAGCAGCTGTCCACGATCCACGCGTTGGCCCGGGCGCACGGCGCACTGCTGCATCTGCACGCGGCGGAGAACGCCAACGAGGTGGCGACCGTCATCGAGCGGCACGGGATGCGGCCCGTCGAACTCCTGGACTCCCTGGGGCTGCTCGACCCCGACACCCTGCTGGCGCACGCCGTGGACCTGACGGACGCCGAGGTCTCCGCCCTCGCCCGCACGGGCACCGCGGTCGCCCACTGTCCGGTGTCCAACCTGAAGCTGGGCTGCGGCATCGCCCGCGTGCCCGAGCTGGTGTCGGCCGGTGTCACCGTCGGCCTCGGCACGGACGGTGCGGTGAGCTCCAACACGCTCGACGTGCTGGGTGCGGTACGCATGGCAGCGCTCGTACACAAGGGGGGTGGCGACCCGACCGCCGTCAGCGCCGAGCAGGCGGTACGCATGGCGACCATCGAGTCCGCGCGGGCACTCGGGCTCGCGGGGCGGCTCGGTTCTCTGGAGGCCGGGAAGCGCGCGCCGGTGCGGCCGATGTGCGCGACACCGTCGTCGACGGACGGGTCCTGATGCGCGACCGCAGGCTGCTCACGGTCGACGAGAAGCAGATTCTCGCCGACCTGACGGCGGCGGGGACCGTACCGGCCCCCGACACCCGTGCGACGGTGCTGACCAGCGAATGACGGGCCACTGCGCTTGACCGACCGGCGGTCAGCGGGTCAGCGGGTCAGCGGGGCGGAATCAGCGGTTGCCGTAGTCGACCCAGGTGCGTGGCCGCTCGTTCTGGCCGGGGCCCGGTCGGGTGTAGTCACAGACGCCCTGCGGGAAGGCCTTGCGCAGTTGCGCCTTCTCGGTCTCGGTGAAGCGCACCCGGTAGGCGTCGAAGTCGACCGGCCGCAGAGCGCACTTGAGCGTGGACTCGGCCCTGGGTTCACCGACCCGCAGCCTGGGGTCCGCGCCGAGGGGGTACTTCTTCGCGCAGGGGCCGCTGGCCGGGTAGGTCAGCGGAGTGTGCACCCGCTTGGTGGGGGTGAGGTAGCAGCCGTCCGAGAGTCCCGTGGGCTTGTTCGCGATGACCTTCGCCTGCTTGCTGCGGGAGGAGCCATCACCCTCGATGTTGGTCAGCCAGCGGTCCATCGACTCCACGACATAGGCGTCGGCGGTCTGGCTCTCCGCGATCCTCAGCTCGCTTTCGATGATCACATGGTTGGCCGAGGTTCCGTTGGCCTCCCGCAGTCGTGCCCGGGTGACGTAGGACCAGTGGGCGGTGTGGACGTCGAAGGGCACCCGGTCCGAGTAGAGGCGGTGGTCGATGATCGGTGTGCCGCGCAGTCCCAGACGCATGCTGTTGCGCAGGTCGCCTCGGTAGGCGGCCTTCAGGGCCTGCGGGTCCGCCTCGGAGCGCCGGGACACCGGCTCACCCGTGTGATCGTATCCGCCGATGGCGGAGTTGAGTGCGATGAACTGGGCCGGGCTGATCTGCTTGCTGTTGAGGGCCTTGAGGCCGTACTGCACTCCGACGTTGTCCAGGGTGCTGTGCGCGAAGCCGGTTTCGGGGTCGCGGCCGAACTGGTTGGCGTAGGCCTCCATCATCGTGCATTTGACTCCGCCGGGATTGAGTCGGGCGTGCCATCGCGCCGTGAGGGGGACCGCCTTGTCGCAGCGCTTGGTCGCGGTGCGGGTGTCGATGTTGTCCGCTCCGACGCAGCTGTTGTACTCCAGCAGGCCCGTGACCGCGTCGCGCTGCTCGGGGGTGAAGGAGCCGCCCGCTTTCGCGAAGTAACGGGTCAGAAGTCCGCAGTCACTTGCGGTGCTCTTCTCCAGCGTGAAGGGGTCCGGGAAACCGGCGATAGGGATGATCCCATCGAGAATGCCGGGGTAGGCGTCGGCGAGGGTGAACTGCTGGATGGCGCCGCCGGAGCCGCCCCAGCCGATCGTGTGCTTCACCGGCCCGTAGGTCTCGACGAAGTGCTCCTTGACCATCATCGCCGCCTCGGCCGAGACGGGGATGCCGCAATTGGTCTCCAGCACGTTGAGGGTGGAGGAGGCGACCGCGTACCCCTTGGAGAGGAAGGTGTCGTTCAGTACTCCGCCGGTCGCGTCGCCCTGGTGGTGTCCGCCCGAACAACCGCCGCCGAAGGTGTAGATCAGCCTGCCGTTCCAGCCTCTCTCCCGGCGCAGGGGCGTGGGGTCATCGCCGTCGTAGAGCGCGGCGGTCTCATAGACGGCGCGGTTGATGGTGCCTGTCTCCACACGGACGATGTAGGGGACCTTCCGCCCGTGCACGGTCGTGGTGGCGAGGTCGAGCGGGTGGTGGTCCGGGTCGGCGAGGGGGAGGAAGGTGCCGAGTCTGCTGCGGTACTTGTAGCTGACCTTGGTGGGCGCGGAGCAGTGGGGCTGCTGGGCGGGGGCGAGGCCGAACGCGGTCGTCTCGCAGTAGAAGGGTGTCGCCTGCCGACCGGAGAAGACGGGGCCGGTGGACGGGTGGTTGGTGAGGGTGCGCGTCGAGGTGTGGCCGTCGGATTCGGCGGTGATGCTGTTGCGGCCGTTCTTCAGGTGGGTGACCAGGCCGAGCCAGGTTCCGTCGGGCTGTCGCCGGAACCCGTCGGCTTCCCGACCATTGACCTCGACGTGGACAGGCCCGTCGTGGTCGGCCGTCGTGATCCGCAGCAGCGCGTCTCCGCCGCTTACCTGGCCTCTGTCCGGCGTCGAGGCGAGCGCGATACGGGGTGCCGGTCCGTCCGCGCCCATGGCGGCCCGCTCCGGTGTGAGCGCGGCGGCCACCATGGCGGCGCAGAGGAAGGTCACGACGCGGCGGCGTTTGTTTGGCATGGGTGTTCCATCCGTCGGAAGCATGGCGGTGAGCGGTGAGATGGGGGTGGTCGGGCAGCGTGAACCAGCTCGTACGGGCGCGCGGTGCACACCCGGGCTCGCCTGCGGCCTGCCCCGGGAACCGGGTCGCGGTTCCGCTGTGGGTCGGCGCGGGACCCGGGGTGAGTGGAGGCGTTGGGTCGACGCAGGAAGGGTTACCACCAAGCGAACGCCGTCGCCGCTACCGAGCCGGTCACCTCGCGGCCTACTGGGCGACCGATCACGTTAGTACTGCTCTGAACTAATGGTCGTTTACTTTGTGGCGTGCGCCCAGTAGGTGTCAAGGGGCGTGCAGCGGCGATTATTCTGGGACTTGCAGGATGGACGAGCAGGGCGCAGACTCCCAACCAGTGCGCGCCTGGCCATAACCTGTTGAAGCTCGGGTTACTGGCAATTGATTTACGAGCCCTTGCCCGCCCCGTATCGACGACATCCCCAGCGGCCTGGGGCTCCTCTTCGTCACTCGACGTGCCCCGCTCCGCAGCTCAGACGTCGGTGTCTGGCGTGTCCGTGCTCGTTTCATCAGGCTCGGCGCCTACACCTGGCTCGACGGTTTCGCCACCACGCTCGCCTCGCTCTTCGCCCTCGCCGTCCTGCCGGTCAGGAGGGTGCCACGACTCGACTTGAGAAGGGAGGCGCAATGCTGCTCACCCAGTCCTTGCGCCGTATGCTCCAGCAGTCCCCCGATGCCCCGCTGACCGTGTGCGGGACCCGCGCCCGCACGGTACGGGCGTCCGCAGACCGGATCGCGCGGCTGGCCGGTGCTCTGCGCGACCTGGGCGTCCGCCCGGGCGACCGGGTCGCGATGCTGGCCCGCAATTCCGACCGCTACCACGAGTACCTGTTCGCCACCTGGTGGATCGGCGCCGCCGTGGTCCCGGTCAACATCCGCTGGAGCACCCAGGAGATCAGCTACTCGCTGCGCGACTGCGGCGCCGAAGTGCTCTTCGTCGACGACGCCTTCGCCGACCTCGTTCCGCGCCTGGACACTCCTCCCACCGCCGTCGTGCACTGCGGCGATGCCCCCACCCCCGACGGAATGCACGGCTATGAGGACCTGATCGCGTCCGCCACCCCGGCCCCCGCGTCGGACGCCGGGCAATCAGGCGACGACCTGGCCGGGGTCTTCTACACCGGCGGCACCTCCGGCACACCCAAGGGCGTCATGCTCAGCCACACCAACATCTCGGCCCTGGGCAGCCAGGCCAGCGGGCAGATCGCGGTCTCCGGCGGGCGGATGCTGCACTCCGCCCCGATGTTCCACCTCGCCGACCTCGCCCTGTGGAACGTGCAGAACCTCGTCGGCGGCACCCACGTCATCCTGCCCGGCTTCGAACCCCAGGCGGTGCTGGCGGCGATCCAGCGGCACCGCACCACCTCCGCCCTGCTCGTCCCCACCATGATCCAGGCTCTGGTCGACCACCCGAGCCTGCCCCAGCACGACCTGTCGAGCATGCGCTCCATCGTCTACGGCGCCTCCCCCATGCCTGAGGCGGTCCTGAGACGCGCCATGCGGGCATTCCCCGGCGTCGACTTCATCCAGGCCTACGGCATGACCGAGGCGGCCCCCATCGCCACCCTGCTCACCGGCGCCGACCATGCGTCGGGGCGGCGGCTGCGCTCGGCCGGACGCGCCGCCGCACACGGCGAGGTGAAGATCGTCGACCCCACCGGCCGGGAGGTGGAACGCGGCACCGTCGGCGAGATCGCGCTGCGCGGCGATCACATCATGCGGGGCTACTGGGGCAAGCCCGAGGAGAGCGCGACCGCCCTGCGGCAGGGCTGGCTGCACACCGGCGACGGCGGCTACATGGATCAGGACGGGTACGTCTTCGTCGTCGACCGGATCAAAGACATGATCATTTCGGGTGGCGAGAACGTCTACTCGACCGAGGTGGAGAACGCCATCGCCCAGCATCCCGCCGTCACCAGCTGCGCCGTGATCGGCGTTCCGGACGCCGACTGGGGCGAGCGGGTCCACGCGGTCATCGTCCTCAGGGAAGGACACACCCTCACCATGGAGGAGATCCGGCGGCACACCAAGAGTCTGATCGCCGGATACAAAGCGCCCCGCAGCGTCGAGTTCGTCACCGCCCTGCCCCTCTCACCCGCGGGAAAGATCCTCAAGCGGGAGCTGCGCGCGTCCCAGCGCGGGCATGGCGACAGCTCCGTTCGATGATCCCCGCGACCTGAATATCCCGTCGGCCGCCGTGGCACACCACCTTACGGGCCGCTGACGTCAGGCGGTCTCACAGCGGGCGGCGGGCCCTTTCGGCGACGGTGGCGGCGGAGCGGTAGCCCAGTTCACCCGCGACGCCGACGATCTTGTCGCGGGTCTTCGGGTGCCCCCCGATCCGGGTGGTTCGGCGCGAGCGAGACCGTCGAGATGATCGACCCCGCTGATACGAGGGATTGACCAAGGTTTCATCGAAGTTTAAAGTCTTTACGCGAAGCACTTCGATACAACTGCTGACCGACCGCACCGGATTACCGCCCACCCTGCTCATTACCGCCGCCTTCGACCCACTGCGCGACAGCCGGGAGGAGCGCCACACACACCGACTCACCGACTCACCGACTCACCGAAGCCGGTGTAACACGGCTGACTCGCGGAGCATCCTCCGCCCGAAGAAAAGGAGGACGACCGTGTCCCCGACCACAGAACACATCCAGGACGCCGAACCGGCGGCATTCCAGGGCCGCCATCAACCCCCGCTGCTTCTACCGCTGTTCGTGCTCGCCCACTTCGGTGTCGCCCTCGCCAGTGCGCCCTGGGCATGCTCGTCCTGGTCCTCGCGCCGAACATGACGGTCGTCACCACCCTCGTCTTCGGCTGGGTCTCCGACCGCACCGGCAGGCGCAAGACCGTTGTGCTGGCCTCGGCACTGTTCACCGCGCTCGGACTGCTGGTCAGCCTTGCCTCCCAGGACTTCAGCCTGTTTCTGCGTGGGCATAGCGATCGCCGGAAGGGGCCAGGGCGCCTTCGTCTCGGTCGATGTCGCCATGCTGACCGAGCTCCTCCCGGACGACGCCGATGCCGGGACCGGCCTTGCCGTCATCGCGCTCTTCTACCAGTTCCCCATGCTGCTCGCCCCCGCCCTAGCCGTCCTGCCCCACGAGTACCGGCGATCCGGGCCCTTGCCTCCGGACCGCCGGTAGGGGCCACTTCTTTCGTGCACCCGTTCGGGGCCGAGTGCGATCACCTGGTCGCACGGGTGGCGCAGGGAGACGCTGCTTCTCCTTGCGCCGACCATCCGGTCACCCGGCCTCGTGTGCGGGATGGTCTGCTTACTCGCAGTTGATGTGACCCACCCGGGTTTCGCCGTCCTCCATGTACTGGTCGATCCCTTCGGACCACTTCCAGTGCACGGCTTCGGTGAAGGTGCCGCGGGTGATGCCGGTCTGCAGTTTGCTGGTCGCTGCTGACCAGTACCACGCCTTGTGCCAGATGCCGAGGGCGTCGTACCAGCCGGCCAGTCCTCTGGTCGGATTCTCGTGCTCATGCTCGGTGTAGTACAACCCCACCCAGTCCCAGGCGCCGTCGGGCGCCCCGTCGTATCCGATGGTCACGTAGCCGTCTTCGCAGGTGACGTATGGACGCGTCCAGTCCTGTGGTGCCTTCGCATCCGCCGCGGCCGGGGCCTGTGACAGCCCGACCAGCGCGGCGGCCGCGAGAATACCTCCCCACCGTGTGCGCATCAGCTACTCCTTTCCCTGTGGTCGTGGTTGACCTCGCCGGGTAACTACCCTCCGCAGTTGACTGAACACGCTGAGAAGTGGGCGTGCGGAGTCAGGGCGAGCGCACTTGACATTGCCGGTTCCGCTCCCGCTCGCTGGGTGGCAGGTGGTTGTCTTCTGGGCCTGGGGCGCGCGACGGTGGCAGCAACGGGGCTCATCAGCAGCCCGCCCCGATACCAGGAGCGCCCTCTCGCCCCCACTTCTCGCCGCCCGGGACCACATCAGCCGGGCACACCGGACTGACGACCAACTGATCCAAACGAAGTGGCCTGACCAGAGCCGCCGGTGGAGGGCGGGGCTCCCAGGCCCAAAGGCCTGCGCGGCGACGGGTAAGATCCCTGATCGCAAGCTGTGCACGCGATGGCCGAGGAGGCGACCAGGTGAGTTCCGAGCCGGTCGGCACGCCACGCAAACGCCCGAAGGACCGCAAGCAGCAGATCGTCCTGCAAGCGCGCGACATGTTCATCGAGCTCGGCTATCCGAACGTCACGATGAACGCCCTCGCCGAACGCGTGGGCATCACCGCCGGTGGGCTGTACCGGCACTTCAGCAACAAGAGCGACCTGCTGGACGCCGTACTGCGGGAATCGTTCGCCTGTTTCGAGCAGGGCATCACCGCGACGGCCCTCGGTCCCGCTATCGACCAGGCGATCGATGTCATCTCGTCCCACCCCCAGGTGGCCGACCTGTGGGACCGCGAGGTGCGCTACGCCGAGCCCGAGGAGCGGCGCAAGCACCGCGGGCTGATGCTCGCCTGGGCCGCGGCCTTCCGGAGCGTGCTGCGCGCACACCGCGACGACCTGGACGACGGCAACGAAGAGCTGCTGGTCTGGGCCATGCTCTCCACCCTGAATTGCCTGGGCACCAGCACCATCCACGCCAAGCTCACGAACCGCCGCACGGCGGTCCGCGCGGCCATGCACGCCATCGCCTCCGCACCTCTGGTCCCGACCGGCGAAGCGCAGCACCTCCCGCACACGGGCCGTCTCCCGGTCTCCCGCCGCGAACGCCTGCTGCTTGCGGCGGCCACGCGCTTCGCGTCCCGCGGCTACCAGGAAACCTCGATGACCGACATCGGCGCCGCCGCCGACGTCACAGGCCCCACCCTCTACAGCTACTTTCCCAGCAAGGCCGACCTGCTCCGCGCGGTCTACATGCGCGGCTCGCACTACCTGTGGATGGACCTCGACGCGGCGTTCGCCCGCGCGAGCACGCCGGACGAGGCCCTGCGCCTCGTGATCGGCTCTTACGTCGAGCACTCGCGCGCGTGGGGTTCGCTGGAGATCGGCCGCTCCGGTGAACGCGAGGTCGAGGCGGACATTCTCGGCATCCAGCGCGAGTACGCCGCCGAATGGACCGCCCTGGTGCAGGAGATCTCACCGGGCCTGGACCCCTCGGCCGCCCGGCTGCACGTGCAGATCTGCCTGAAAATGATCAACGGTCTGCTGCGCACGCCGCACATCGCCCAGTACACCTCGATCTCCGCGAACCTCTCCGCGATGGCGTACGCGATCCTCGCCGCCCCCGCCACGGGCCCGGCGTAGTCGGCACGTTGCCGATCGGGCCATACGCGACTCAGTCCGCGGGAGCGGCGTTCTCCGCCAGCTCGTGGTAGGCGTCCATCACGTCGTCCAAGAGCAGCGTGACCAGCTCCGTACGGTCCGGGGCCCCGGAGCTGCCGTGCGTCTCGTAGAGCCGGAGGTCCCTGCGGCCGGTGGCCTTCCGGCACAGCTCCCGGGCGAAGCGTCCATTGCCCAGCCGGTCGACACGTCCCTCGCTGACGGCACGCTCACAGCACGCCTCCAATGCGACGCGCGCGTCCGGGTCCAGCACGTCACCCTGTTCTTCCAGGACGGTGCGGGCGATCTCCGCGAGTTCCTCCGCCGAGTACGACGGGAAGTCCACGCGTGTGGTGAACCGGGAGGCGAGTCCGGGGTTGGTCGAGAGCAACTCACCGATCTCGTCCGGATATCCGGCAAGGATGACCACCAGGCGATCACGATCGTCCTCGGCCCGTTTGAGAAGGACCTGGACGGCCTCCTTACCGAAGGCGTCACCCCCGTCGTAACCACTGTTGATCAAGGCGTAGGCCTCGTCGATGAACAGCACACCGTCCATGGCGGAGTCGATGATCGCCGTCGTCTTGATCGCAGTCGCGCCGAGATGCTGCCCGACCAGGTCCACGCGCTGCGCTTCCACCAGATGACCGCGCTCCAGCAGTCCGAGCCCGGCGAACACCTTGCCGATGACCCTGGCCACGGTCGTCTTGCCGGTTCCCGGCGGGCCCGCGAAGACGAAGTGCAGCGGTGCGGTGGTCGCGGAGAGCCCCTGCTCCCGCCGTACGGCGGCCATCCGGAGCTGTGCGGTCAGCGTGCGGAGCTGTCGCTTCACGGGCTCAAGACCCACCATGCGGTCGAGCTGGCCCATCGCCTCTTCGAGCAGGTCGTCGCGCGCCTCGGACGGACCCGCGACCCCACCGGCACTTCCGGTGCCGCCCCTTCCCGCGTCGGCCTGAGCCGCCGCCCGCTCCGGGCCGGAAGCCGGGGTCCGCGTCGGAGCAGGGGC
>NZ_JASKYR010001299.1:0-1470 GCF_041028215.1 Streptomyces flavofungini | reverse complement strand
GCCCTGCTCACCCAGGGGCGCCCCACACCCGGCGGCCTGACCGTCCGGGACGTCGTTGAATTCGGCCGCTACCCCTACCGGGGCAGATGGGGCAAGGCCGACCCGGACGGACGGGCCGCGGTGGACCGCGCGCTCACCCTGACCGGCGCACCCCCTCACCGGCCGGCTGCGCACCCGCGCCATCGGCCGCCACCACGCGCGAAGCGAAAGGCTCAGCACCACCTCATGAGACGCCTCCTGATCACCGCGGCGGCCGCCACCGCCGCGGCCCTCACCCTCTCCGCGTGCGGAACCACCGAGCCCGCCGCCGACGACGACGCCAAGAGCGAAGCCAAGTCCTTCACCCTCACCGACGCCACCGGCGTGAAGGTGAAGCTGGACGGGCCCGCCAAGAAGGTCGTCGGCACCGAGTGGAACGCCGTCGAGAGCCTGATATCCCTCGGCGTCGAACCGGCCGGTGTCGCCGACGTCAAGGGCTACAAGACGTGGGACACCGCGGCCCCGCTCAAGAACGACGCCAAGGACGTCGGCACGCGCGGCGAGCCGAGCATGGACACCATCGCGTCCCTCAAGCCCGACCTCATCATCGCGACGACCGACCTGCCGGCCGCCGCCGTGAAGCAGCTGCGGAAGATCGCGCCGGTCCTCAACCTGCGCCCGGCCGACGCCGCCGACCCCATCGGCCAGATGACCGAGAACCTGGACCTGCTCGCCAAGGCGACCGGCACCACCGAGAAGTCCGCGGAGCTGAAGAAGGACTTCGAGGCCAAGCTCGCCGAGGGCAGGAAGGAACTGGCCGCCGCCGGGTTCGCGGGCAAGAAGTACGCCTTCGCCGACGGCTACGTCACCGGCAACCAGACCTCGATCCGGCCCTACACCAGCGGCTCGCTGATCGGCGCGGTCAACGAGAAGCTCGGTCTGAAGAACGACTGGTCCGTCAAGGGCGACAAGGGCTACGGCCTCGGCTCCACCGACGTCGAGGGCCTCACCAAGCTCAGCGACGACGTGCGGTTCGCCTACATCGGCAATGACGGCGACAAGACCAGCAACCCCTTCGCGGGCGCCCTGGCCAAGGACAAGGTCTGGACGTCGCTGCCGTTCGTCAAGAAGGACCACGTCCACCGGCTGCCCGACGGCATCTGGATGTTCGGCGGCCCCGCCTCGATGAACCAGTACGTCGACTCCGTCGTCAAGGCCCTGAAGAAGTAGCAGCCACCCAGAGTTGAGGCACTGAAGAAGCAACGCCATGGCCGTCACCGCAACCACCCCCGCCACCCGTCCGCCGACCGCCGTGTCCCGCACGGGCGCGGCCGCGGTGACGGCCGCACTGGTCCTCCTCGTCACCGTCCTCGCGGTCGTCGACATCACCCAGGGCACGGCGTCGGCCGGCGCCCCCGAGGTGTGGAAGGCGCTCACCGGGCAGGCCGACCCGGCCGACGCCTCCGTCGTCATCGCCTCGCGGCTGCCGCG
>NZ_JASKYR010001298.1:0-929 GCF_041028215.1 Streptomyces flavofungini | reverse complement strand
GCCCCGGCCCGGCCCAAGGGCGCCTGGCAGCGGTTCCTCACCTGGTGGCGCGGCTACTGAGCCCAGTCGTCGTACGCCGCCCAGGCGCCGAGCGACCGCCCGCTCACGAAGCGGTGCGCGGTGCCGGTCACGGGGTCGGTGAACTCCAGTGACCGCGCCAGGAGTTGCAGGGGGCGCCGGAAGTCGCCGGGCGCCACGGGCGGCGCCACCACCGGGTAGACGGGGTCGCCGAGGATCGGCAGGCCGAGTGCGTTCATGTGGACGCGGAGCTGGTGGGTGCGGCCGGTGTGCGGGGTGAGCCGGTAGCGGCCGAGGGCGCCGCGGCGCTCGACGAGTTCGATACGGCTCTCGCTGTTCGGCTCGGCGCCCGCCACCTCGTAGGCGGCGAAGACCCCGCGTTCCTTCACGATGTGGCTGCGTACGGTGCGCGGGAGCGGCACGTCGGGGGAGTACGGGGCCACTGCCTCGTACTCCTTGCGTACGCGGCGCTCGCTGAACAGGGTCTGGTAGGCGCCGCGCTCCTCCGGGCGCACGGTGAGCAGGAGCAGCCCCGCGGTCAGCCGGTCCAGGCGGTGTGCCGCGCCGAGCGCCGGGATGCCGAGCTCCGCGCGGAGGCGGGCCAGGGCGGTCTGGGTGACGTGGCCGCCGCGGGGCATGGTGGCGAGGAAGTGCGGCTTGTCCACGACGACGATGTGCTCGTCCCGGTGGACGACGTCGATGGCGTACGGCACGGTGACCTCGGCGGGCAGGTCCCGGTGGAACCAGACGAAGGCCCCGGCGGTGTACGGCGTGTCCGGCGCGACGGCCGACCCGTCCGCGCCGACGATCCTCCCCTCACGCAGCATCGCGTCGACGACACCGGGTCCGGCCGCCGCGAGACGCTCCACCAGATGGTCGCGGACGGTCGGCCAGGTCCCCTCGTGCGGCAG
>NZ_JASKYR010001297.1:0-1042 GCF_041028215.1 Streptomyces flavofungini | reverse complement strand
GTGGCGGGAGGGTCCGGCGGGAGACCGGGGGCCGCGTCGGCCGACGGGCCGCCGAGTGACCCCAGGCGCCGCTTGCGGTGCCGTGGCCGTCGGCGCCTGCCCGCCGTCCGGCCCGTGCCGGAACGGCCGTCGTCCCGGCCGGTCGCGCAGGCCTCGCACTGGGCGTTGCGGCACGGCCCGGGGCCCCATTCGGGGACGAACACCCCGAGCACCTTCCGGCGCCGGATCGCCGTGCCGACCGGATCTCCGCAGGCCTTGCAGACGTACCCGTCGTGCGGGCCGGGGCCCGGTCGCGGCCCTTCGCTGCCCATACGGGCAGCTTATTCCGGCCGGACACGGCTGGGCAGCCCTTCGGCGGTACCCGCCGGAAGCGCCTCCTTCACGCCTCCCGTACACCTCATGTGCGCCTCATGTGCGCCTCTTACGCGGTGGCCAGCCCGCCTCGCGGTTCGCGCCACATCGGCCACATCCGCGGGCCGTCGGGGAGGTCGAGGGGCGTCCCCGTGAGAACGAACCCGAGGCGTTCGTACAGGTCGCGGCTGCGGGCGTTGCTCGCCTCCAGATAGGCGTGCGCGCCCTCCCGGTCGCAGCGTCCGAGTACGGCGGCGACGAGGGCCGTGCCGAGCCCCTCGCCCTGCCGGTCCGGCCGCACGGCGATCATGTGCAGGTACTGGTGGGCCCGGTCGGTCGGGTGGGCGGCATCCGTCAGCCTGCCGATCAGCTCGACCCGCTCGTTCGCCGGGTCGACGGCCTGGCGCAGCAGCGCGGGGCCGTCCTCGCCGCCGGGTTCGCCGTCGGCGGGGCCGCCCTCGGGCACGGACCACCACAGAGCGGCGGCGGCGCCGTCCTCGGTGACGTCCACGAACCCCTCGGCGAGGGCCAGATCGAAGAAGGCGCCCATCAGCGCGCCGTGCGTACGCCTGCGGTACTCCTCGCCCGGCAGCACCCAGCCGCTCACCGGGTCCCCCATGAACGCCTCGTCGAGCAGCCGCACCACATCGGCCCGGTCCCCCGCACCGGCCCTACGGATCGCCACACCCAC
>NZ_JASKYR010001296.1:0-1360 GCF_041028215.1 Streptomyces flavofungini | reverse complement strand
GGCGGGCAGCGGAACCATCTCGTGCGCCATGCGGAGCACGAAGGGGCCAGGGTCGTCCGGCTCCTCGGCGGGTGTGCCGTGCGGGGGTCGGAGCGGTCGCACGGCAGTTGGGCCGCGTGGGGGCTGGGACGGCCGCCCGGCGGGTGCGCCGGGAGCGACCTCCGCCAGCCGCCCCGCCTGCCGGACGCTCAGCCGTCTCGCGCGCGGGAGCAGCAGCAAGTAGGCGTAGGGATCGGTGTGTTGGGGCAGCCGCGGCAGGGAGTGTGCCTCGCATCCGGCAGACATGCCACCTCCGTCGTGTGCGTCGGGCGCCGAAGCGGCCCACCAGCAGCCTCCGCGGCCACTCCAGCAAGGTCGACTCGTTTCGATCTGGACCGAATCGAGGACCGGCGATCAGACTCACGCGGGTGAGCCCGCGCATCCACTTCACGGCGGAAGACCTGTCCCGCACCCGCCTGGCGTCCGGCGTGCGCCCGCTGCTGGAACTGGAGATAGGGATACGGCTGCTCCAGGAGCACCCACCCCGTACGGTTCGACGCCTGGCGGCAGCGGGCGGCACAGCGGCTCGGTCCGGGCACGCGGCCGCTGTTCGACCTCATCTCCGCGCTCGGTCCCGCCATCGACCTGCTGGACCTGAGCGGGCCCGAAGGCCCCGGCGACTTCGTGGAGAAGCTGCGTCCGATGTCCGTCGGACGTGTGGTGCGGGACGTGGAGAGCTGGGGCGCGGGAACCGGGCACGCGACCGGAACGGTGCGACGGCTGCGGCAGGACCCCGTGCTCGTCCAGCGGCTCGCCGACGCCGTGCACGACGCGCACGAAGTGCTCATCGCGCCGTACTGGCCCCGGATCGAGCAGGTCGCGGGCGCGGACCGGACCCTGCGGCTCGGGCGGCTGGCCGAACACGGCGTCGAGCGCCTGCTGCGGGGGCTCAACCCGCGCTGCATCACCTGGGCCCCACCCGTACTGCACGTGCGCACGGCGTCCGGGCGCGACGGGGACGTACACCTCGCCGGGCGGGGGCTGCTCATCCCGACGGTGTTCGGCGCGCACTACCCCGCGTACGCCCATCCGGACGATGGGCAGCCGTGGATCACCTATCCGGTGACGGACGGCGGTGCGGGCACCAGGCCTCCCCCCGCCCTACCGCCGACGCCCCCGCGTCGCTGCGTGCCCTGCTCGGCCGGACCCGAGCCGTCGTTCTGTGCGTGATCGCGGAACGCCCCGCGTGCACCACCACGCAACTGGTGGCGGGCGCCCSTATCTCCCCGGCCAGCGCCAGCGAACACGCCACGGTCCTGCGCAACGCCGGACTCACGACCCTGACCCGCGACGGCAGGAGCGCCCGCCACGCTCCGAGCGC
>NZ_JASKYR010001295.1:0-1481 GCF_041028215.1 Streptomyces flavofungini | reverse complement strand
TTCCACGACATCGCCGAACGCGTCAACAACTGGGGGCGTGGGGGTGTCCGGAACTGACATGGGTGCTCCCCGGGGCTTGTCTTTCCGTATCTGACGGGTCATAGAATCTAACGGTCCGTCAGAAACCGCGGGAAGGGGTCGGGCGTGGGGAACTTCTTGGCAGGCAAGGTGGTGGCCGTGACCGGCGCCGGGCGCGGCATCGGCAGGGCCGTCGCCCTCGCCCGTCGTCGTCAACGACTACGGCGTCTCCATGGCGGGCGGCGAGCCGGCCAGCGAGGTCGCCGACGCCGTGGTCAAGGAGGTCCGGGCCGCGGGCGGCGAGGCCGTCGCCGTCGCCGACGACATCTCCACCATGGCGGGCGGCGGGCGCGTCGTCGACGTCGCGCTCGCCGAGTACGGGCGTCTCGACGGCGTCGTGTGCGTCGCGGGCATCCTGCGTGAGCGGATGCTCTTCAACATGTCCGAGGAGGAGTGGGACCCGGTCGTCGCCACCCACCTGAAGGGCACGTTCACGGTCTTCCGCGCGGCGTCGGCGGTCATGCGCAAGCAGGGCTCCGGCACCCTCATCGGCTTCACCAGCGGCAACCACCAGGGATCGGTCGCGCAGGCCAACTACAGCGCCGCCAAGGGCGGCATCATCTCGCTGGTGCGCAGCGCGGCGCTGGGTCTCCACAAGTACGGGGTGACCGCCAACGCCGTGGCCCCCGTGGCCCGTACGCGGATGTCGGCGAACGTCCCCATGGAGCTCAAGGAGATCGGGGAGCCGGAGGACGTCGCCGCGCTCGTCACCTACCTCCTGAGCGACCGGGCCCGCGCGGAGAAGATCACCGGGCAGGTCTACACGATCGCCGGACCCAAGATCGCCGTATGGGCGCAGCCGCGCGAGCTGCGCGCCGGGTACGCGGAGGGGGCCTGGACCCCGGAGAGGATCGCGGACTTCCTGCCGGGGACGGTCGGCACCGACCCGATGCCGCTCCTCGCGCGACTGGAGGACATGGCGGAGGCGGCGGCGGACGCGGCGGCCGGTAAAACGCTCCCGAACGCCTAGGCCGGGGCCCGGACATGGACTTCGCCTTCGGCCCCGAGGACGAGCGGTTCCGGACGGAGGTCCGGTCCTGGCTCGCCGAGCATCTCACCGGCGACTACGCCCGCGCCCTGGGCAGCGGCGGGCCCGGCAGCGAGCACGAGGGCGGCGCGGCACGCCGCGCCTGGGAGCGCGAGCTCGGCCGTGGCGGCTGGATCGGCCTCGGGTGGGACACGGGCCTGTCGGACGCCTACGGGAACCGGAGGGCCACCCTCACTCAGCAGGTCGTCTGGGCGGAGGAGTACGCACGCGCGCGTGCCCCCGGACGGTACGGGCACATCGGCGAGAACCTGCTCGCGCCGACGCTGCTGGCGCACGGGAGCCGCGAGCTGTGCGACGAGTTCCTGCCCGGGATCGCCCGGGGGGAAGTGCTGTGGTGCCAGGGGTACAGCGAGCC
>NZ_JASKYR010001294.1:0-1062 GCF_041028215.1 Streptomyces flavofungini | reverse complement strand
TCTATCTGCGGTTCGGTTTCATACGCGGCGGAGGGGCCACCCAGGTGCCGGGCGACCCCTCTTCGTGGGAGTACGAGATGGTGCTGAAGAAGCCCTAGGCGTCCGCGGGGCGGCGTGTGGGGCTCGCCGGGGCCGTTCCGTGGGGGGACCGGTGTCCTAGACGACCGGCAGTTCGCTGTCCGGCCAGCGGGCCCTGCCCTGTTCGCGGGAGCGGAGCAGGGCCAGGGTCGGCAGGCCCTGCTCGGCGCCGGTCAGGAGCAGCTCCGGGAGCTGGGGCAGCGGGGCCACCGCGGCGGCGTCGTCCAGGACCAGCGTCATTGGTGGGTCGAGCCGACCGGAGGATGACCGTTCGGCCATGCGCCGGCCGTGCTCGACCACGCTGGAGGCGAGTGCCGTGAGGAGCGGCATGGCACCCGGGCCCTGGCGGGACTTGGGATCCTCGATCGCCTCACCCACCACAAAAAGCGTGCCCCCTTCATGCACAAAGGAATCCAGGGTCAGCGCGTCAGTTCGGTTTGGGGTGCACGATTCACGTACGTGGACGGTGAAGAGCGCGGAGAGGGCGCGGGCCGTCAACTCCTGGGCGATGTCCCGTCGTTCCGGATAGGCGGTGAGGGCGGCCTCCAGCTCGCCCGCGGCACCCGAGGTGGCCCTGGGGTGGGTCCGCAGGATGCGTACCGCCTCCTGGACCTGGGTGCCCTGCGCCCAGCGGTGCACGTTCTTCATCGGCTTGTCGCCCACCGCGGCGGCGTGCAGAAAGCTGCGGAGCAGCAGCTCCGCCGTGTCGGCGACGGCGGCGTCGAGGCGGGCGGCGGGCCGGATCGGGGCGAGGAGAGCGGCGGCGCGCTGTGCCGCCGTCGCCTTGTCCTCGCAGCCGGAGGTGGGCGACCAGTGCATACGGGCCGGGGTGTCGCAGAGGTGTGAGGGGTCGTAGAGGAGGACGGGGCCGAGCTTGGCCCGCGCGTCCTTCGTCTCCTCCCACAGGGTGGGGTCGGACGTCAGGACCAGCGCCGCCCCTTCGGCGTCCTGCACCGCCTGGAGAGCACGCGGTCGCCGTGCGTC
>NZ_JASKYR010001293.1:0-1688 GCF_041028215.1 Streptomyces flavofungini | reverse complement strand
TGCCGCTTCACGGTGCCTTCCGCGATCCCCAGGCGCGCCGCGGTTGCGTGTCGCGACGTGAACGGCTTCGCACCCTGCGGGATCACAGCGCCTCCGGGTTCACCGCGTACGGTTCGATGGCGGCCAGCTCCCGTTCGGTGAGCGGCGGMGTTAGGGCGGGGACGACGCGAAGCGCACGTCGGTGGATGGGAGCTGAGGCGAGGGCGTAGACGGCGGAGCCGAGGCGGGGACGGCGCGAAGCGCACGTCGGTGAACGGCCGAGCTGAGGCAGGGGCGAGACGGCGGAGCTGAGGCGGGGACGACGCGAAGCGCACGTCGGTGAACGGCGGAGCTGAGGCAGGGGCGAGACGGCGGAGCCGAGGCGGGGACGGCGCGAAGCGCACGTCAAGAGCGGCGGCGCGACGGCTGGGACGGCGCGAAGCGCCCGTCAGGGGCGCGGGGAACTGCGCGACCAGCCACGACGGCGCCGCACAGAACCACCAACCCCCTCAAGGGGCGCGAGGAACTGCGCGAACAACCACCACACCGCCGCACAGAACCACCGACCCCCCCAAGGGGCGCGGGGAACTGCGCGGGCCAGCCACCACACCGCCGCACAGAACCACCGCCCAAGCAGCGCAGCGCTAAAGTTCGGACTCGATCAAGGACGCCGCGCGCAACGCACCCCCCGAACCCCTGACCTCCGCGCGAAGCGCACCGCAGCGCTCCGCGACCCCCGCATCGGACGTCAGCTCAAGCAGCGCGCAGCGCAACGCGGCGACCGTCGCGTCCGCCGTATCGAGCCGCACCGCGACACCCAGCTCGACGAGCCGGTCCGCGTTCATCGGCTGCTCGGCCCCCTGCGGGACGGCGATCATCGGAACCCCGCAGTAGAGCCCCTCCGAACTGCTGCCCATCCCCGCGTGCGTGACGAAGGCGTCGGCCTGTTCGAGGACGGCCAGCTGAGGCACCCAGGACCGCACCTCCACCCCCTCCGGAACCGGCCCGAGCTCCGCCGGATCGACATGCTTGCCGACCTGGAGGACGACATGCCACCCCGGCAGCCCGCCGAACGCCGCGACACACCGCCGGTAGAACTCGGGCTGCTTGGTGTACGCCGAGCCGAGCGAGACGAGAAGCACCTTCGACGCCCCGGCGGGCCGCTCCCAGCCGCCCTCCTCCGCCCGGTCCCCGAGGCAGGGCCCGACGAAGTCCACCCGCGCCGGATCGACCGTGTCGGCGTGCGGCTGCATGGCCCGCGGAATCGTGGCGACGGCCCGCCGCGGCACACCGGAGAACTCACCCACGTCCAGCGTGGTCGCCCCGCACCCGCCGAGCCACTCCTTGAAGCGGGCCTCAAGGGCATCGGCGCCCGGCAGCCTGGCCAGCTGCGCGCCGACGTCCTCCTGATAGCTGCCCCAGGCGACGAAGGTGGGTGAGAGCTGCACGGCGGGCCGCCCCTGCGCCTCGGCGAGGGCACGCCCCACATACGCCCCGATGWCGTACAGGTACACGTCCGCGGGGTCGTCGTCGTACACCTCGCGCAGCCGCGGCAGCGCCGCCATCGCGTCGTCGAGGAAGAGCCCGCTCGCCTCGATGGGGTCCTCGGGCCAGATGTTGTCGCGGTGCGGGAGCGTCGAGTCGTACGGGMCGAGTTCGGCGCCGGTGGGCTCGATGAGCSGGGCGGCGGCCGGGTCGYTGGCGTACGT
>NZ_JASKYR010001292.1:0-1228 GCF_041028215.1 Streptomyces flavofungini | reverse complement strand
GACCATGCCGGACGCGGCGGCGGCGACGAGGCCGCCGGTGATGGCCTTCTTGGGGGAAGCGATGCGGCGGATGAGCGAGGCGGGCACTGAGGACCTTCCGGTGGGGGACGGGAGTCGCGGCGCACGCCGGGGGGAGTGGAGGACATGCGGAGGCGCCGAGCCCGTGGGGTCGTCGGCGCCGTGCGACTCGTCCAGAGAAACAGGATCGCAATACGGTCGCAATGACCCTGTTTACTAGTGGGAGTCGCATATCAGGAGGAAAGGCCGTCTGTGACCCGCGTCTCAATCCGCTGGTCAGGCGGGGTTTTGGAGTGTGCGCGTCAAGTTGGGCGGCTACGGCCCCGCCTCGTAGAGGACCAAAGTACTGTGTGCCGCCTCACGGACACGCGTCGGCGACGTAACGGACCGCGCAGGTGCGCCTACGCCCTCGGGGCCTCGAATGTGACCGGCGCCTCGAAGGCCGCCCGCCGCGTGGCCCGGCGCAGCGCCTTCAGGACCGCGGGCCCCAGCGCCAGGCTCAGCAGCACCGTGACGACCGCCCGCGGCAGGTCCCAGCCCAGCGACGTCGCCAGGCAGTACGCGACGAAGCGGGCGAGGTTGTCCGGCAGGGGGTCGCCGGGGACGAAGGAGACGCCGGTGGCGAGGCCGCCGAGGTAGGGCCAGCCCTGGAGGTTCATGACCGTGCCGTAGGCGACCGACGACACCGCCCCGTACACCGCGAGGAGCCACAGCTCGCGGCGCCCGCGCAGGCGTTCCGGGCCCGGCAGCAGGCCCGCGCCCATGCAGACCCACCCCATCGACAGCATCTGGAACGGCATCCACGGACCCACCCCGCCGGTCAGCAGCGCCGAGGCGAACATCGACACCGCCCCGAGCACGAAACCGAAGCCGGGCCCGAGCACCCGCCCGCTCAGCACCATCAGGAAGAACATCGGCTCGATGCCCGCCGTCCCCGCGCCCAGCGGCCGGAGCGCGGCGCCCGCGGCGGCCAGTACCCCCAGCATGGCGATGGCCTTGGCGTCCAGGCCGACGTCCGCGATGGTCGCCACGACCACGGCGAGCAGCAGCGGCAGCAGCGCGGCGAACAGCCACGGCGCGTCCTGCGC
The DNA here is from genome assembly GCF_041028215.1 of Streptomyces flavofungini. GTDB lineage: Bacteria > Actinomycetota > Actinomycetes > Streptomycetales > Streptomycetaceae > Streptomyces > Streptomyces flavofungini_B. Next base: position 122 of record NZ_JASKYR010001292.1, on the reverse strand, counting down.
GTGGTCGGCGAGGCCCGACCGCCCGTCCGCGAGGAGCGGCCATCCGAAAGCCGCCACACCCACCGCGCTGACCAGCACCAGCGCCGCGACCGACCGGCGCCCGAGGCGGATCGGGCGGGAAT
>NZ_JASKYR010001291.1:0-1241 GCF_041028215.1 Streptomyces flavofungini | reverse complement strand
GCGTTCGCCTCCTTCGACAAGGGCTCCGGCTCCCAGTCGGTGGCGACGACCATGGCCTTCGTACGCCTGGTCAAGGACCTCGTACGCGACAAGGAGTCCGGCAAGCGCTGGGTGCCGATCGTCCCCGACGAGGCGCGCACCTTCGGCATGGAGTCGCTCTTCCCCTCCCTCGGCATCTACTCGCCGAAGGGCCAGACGTACGAGCCGGTCGACCGCGACCAGCTGATGTACTACAAGGAGGCCAAGGACGGCCAGATCCTCAACGAGGGGATCACCGAGGCCGGTTCCATGGCGGACTTCATCGCCGCGTCGACGTCGTACGCGACGCACGGCGAAGTGATGATCCCCTTCTACATCTTCTACTCGATGTTCGGCTGGCAGCGCACGGCCGACCAGATGTGGCAGCTCGGCGACCAGCTCGGCCGCGGCTTCCTCGTCGGCGCCACCGCCGGTCGTACGACGCTGACGGGCGAGGGCCTCCAGCACGCCGACGGTCACTCGCCGGTGATCGCCGCGACGAACCCGGCGGCGCTCTCCTACGACCCGGCGTTCGCCTACGAGATCGCCGCGATCGTCAAGGACGGTCTGCGCCGCATGTACGGCGAGGCGGCTCCGGGCGAGGACCAGAACGTCTTCTACTACCTCACCGTCTACAACGAGCCGATGCCGCAGCCCGCGAAGCCCGCGGGTGTCGACGAGGGCATCGTGCGCGGCCTGTACCGCTTCAACACGGCGGAGACGGCGGGCCTCTCCCCCGCCGCCAACGCCGCGCGCGTCCAGCTCCTCGCCTCGGGCACGGCCATCCACTGGACCCTCGCGGCCCAGAAGATGCTCGCCGAGGAGTGGGGCGTGGCCGCCGACGTGTGGTCCGCGACCTCCTGGACCGAGCTGCGCCGCGACGCCCTGGAGGCCGACGAGGCCGTCCTGCGCGGCGAGGAGCGCGTCCCGTACATCCGTACGGCCCTCGAAGGCGCCCAGGGTCCGGTCCTGGCCGTCTCCGACTACATGCGTCAGGTCCCCGACCAGATCGCCCAGTGGGTCGAGCAGGACTACTCCTCGCTCGGCGCGGACGGCTTCGGCCTCTCCGACACGCGTGACGCCGCGCGCCGCCACTTCGGCATCGACGCGGAGTCCATCGTCGTCGCCGCCCTGGCCCAACTCGCCCGCCGCGGCGAGGCCCCCGCATCAGCGGTGAAGGAGGCCCGGGCCAAGTACGGCCTGTAGCCCAAGGAGGCCTGCGG
>NZ_JASKYR010001290.1:0-1461 GCF_041028215.1 Streptomyces flavofungini | reverse complement strand
GGCGTATATGACGGCGGCCTCCACGCCGCGCCGCCAGTGCTCGTGCTCCGGGTTGAGGACCCGCAGGTTGACGAACGCGGCGAGCGCGGCCGGGTCGCGGGGCGTGGAGAACTTCAGCAGGGCCCTGGCGGGGGCGCTGACGCCTCCGGAGCCCGCGCCGCTCCCGCCCGTGCTCTTGCCGCTGGCGTCCTTGCTGACGGGCTTGTAGCGGCTCGGGGCCTGCTGCTCCGAGAGGGTCTCCACGATCCGGGCGTCGTGGGCCCGCAGCGCCTCCAGGAGCTTGGCGAGGCCGCCGAACGCCCGGGAGGTCAGCATGTTGTCTGCCGTCTCGCCCGGCCCGAGCAGGACCGGCACGACCAGGCTGGCCATCTTGCCCTCGCCGGGCTGCATCCGCAGTGCCCGGCCGACGGCCTGGACGAGGTCGGGCATCGAGCCGCGTACGTCGGCCCAGTAGACGGAGTCGCAGTTCTTGGTGTCGACGCCCTCGCCCAGGACCTTCACCGAGCACAGGAAGCACTTCTCCACGACCGTGCCGTCGGTGGCGATCCCGGCGGCGAACTCCCCGAGGAGCCGACGGCGGTGGAGCGGCTTGTGGTCGCCGTACAGCCAGTGGGCCCAGATCGTCTTGGGGTACAGCTCGGGGTTGCTGGCGTGCAGCTGCGCGACCACGTCGGGGAGGCCGGCCGCGAACGCTTCGGCCTCCTTCACCACGTGGTGGAACACGAGCGTGCGCCGGAAGCCCTCCTCCGCGGACGCCTTCACCAGGGCGGTCTGGAGCGCGGCGAGCCGGGCCCCGCGGACCTCTGCCGAGCGGCCTTCGGCGCCCAGGAGCTGGGCGGCCTGGAGCGCGGTGTCGGTGACGTCCACGCACACGACCTGGTAGGGGGCACAGATTCTCCGGTCGATGGCCTCCGAGAGCGTCAGGGTGAAGCAGCGGCTGCCGAAGGGGCCCTCGGGGTCGTCTTCCATGCTCGCTACCAGCTCGCCCGGAGCGCCGGCCTCGTCCTCGTCCCCGAGCTGCCACAGCCGGGGCGTGGCCGTCATGTACAGGCGGCGCAGGGACGGGATCTTCTGGTTGTCGTGGACGACCGCCCACGGCTTCCCGATCCGGCCCGAAACGCGATGGGCTTCGTCCACCACGATCAGGTCCCAGGCGGCTAGGCCCCCGGCGTGCGCCCGCTCCAGCGTGCCCAGACCGAGGCTGGCGTACGTGGCGTACACGGTGACCTTGTCCAGGCCTCGGGTCCACTCCACCAGCTCGTCCACGTCCGTGGTGTTGGGGAAGGACACTTCCTCGCCCCGCAGTGAGGCCGGTCTGTGCTCGACATATCGCCTGCCTCCTCCTGTGGTGCCGTCCGGTCGATTCGAGCGGCGGGAAACGGGAAACCTGCACATAGATGAGCCACAAGGGCTACGGTTGGTCTGACGCGATCGGCTGGTTGATCCGCCCCACCGGAGCAC
>NZ_JASKYR010000129.1:0-13982 GCF_041028215.1 Streptomyces flavofungini | reverse complement strand
CCCCAGTACCGCGCGCCGCCCCCGGCTCGTCCCCGGCTGCTGCTGCCCCGACTCCTGCGTCGCCATTGGCGCTCCTCCCGATGTACCGCTGCCTTGCACCTGACAAAGCGGGACCGATCGTAGGTGGCCGGGAGTGACCAGTGGGAGACCCCGGACGGAACGTCAGGATGACGCGGCATGGCGAATGGGCGCACCATGGAGGTGGCGGCCGTACGCGACGTCCGCCACGCAGGGAGAAGTCCGCGCGTGGGAAGTTGTGTGCGTGAGAAGTGTGTGCGTGACAAGGACCACTAGTTCGGGCCACACCCGTCACACGGGGATACCGTCTTCGCGGAGGCCACATTCCTGGGCGGATCTGCGCGAATCCGGGTCAACACTGTGTATCGGGGGCGTGAACCCGATGTGCAATCGGCGGTGACCCGCGAGTATCGTCCTCACCTGCACTTACCCGTCGCTTACTTCGTCGACTTGTTGACCCCGGAGGGTTCGTTGTCCCGTCTAGCGCTCATCAAGGGTGTGCTCGGACCGATCTTGCGCCTGATGTTCCGTCCACGGGTAGAGGGTGCCGAGAACATCCCGGGGACCGGGCCCGTCATTCTGGCCGGAAACCATCTGACCTTCATCGACTCGATGATCCTGCCGCTGGTGACCAGCCGTCCGGTGTACTTCATCGGCAAGGACGAGTACGTCACCGGCAAGGGCTTCAAGGGCCGCCTCATGGCGTGGTTCTTCACGGGCGTCGGCATGATCCCGGTGGACCGCGACGGCGGCCGGGGCGGCGTGGCCGCGCTGATGACCGGGCGGCGCATCCTCGACGACGGCCAGGTGTTCGGCATCTACCCCGAGGGCACGCGCTCCCCCGACGGGCGGCTCTACCGGGGCCGTACGGGCATCGCCCGGCTGACCCTGATGACCGGCGCGCCCGTCGTCCCCTTCGCGATGATCGGCACGGACAAGCTCCAGCCCGGCGGCAAGGGCGTGCCGCGCCCCGGCAAGGTGACGGTCCGTTTCGGCGAGCCCATGGAGTTCTCCCGGTACGACGGCATGGACCGCGACCGCTATGTGCTGCGCGCCGTCACGGACTCCGTGATGACGGAGGTCATGCGGCTTTCCGGGCAGGAGTACGTGGACATGTACGCCACCAAAGCGAAGGCCGCCTAGGGTCTTTCGTTTGGATCGGGCCGGATCAGGGAGCGGGGAACCGCGCGACCGGCCACGGGCGACCCGCGGTCGACGGACCGGCCCCCGCGTGCGCTCAGTGGTCGACGCCGTCCTCCAGTCGCTGGCCCCTGAGCAGGAACCACGCCGCCACCGCCGTGGCAAGCAGGACCGCCGCCCCCACGCCGGAGGCGAGCCGCAGGCCGTCCACGAAGGAGGTCTGGGCCGCGTGCAGGAGTGTCTCCGCCTCGTGCGGCGGCAGACTCCGCGCCGATTCCACGGCCCCGCCCAGTGATTCGTGGGCGGCCGACGCCACGTCGGCCGGTGTGCCCTCGGGGGCGGTGAAGTCGCGGTAGACGCCCGTCACGATGGAGCCGAGCAGGGCGATGCCGAGGGCCGCGCCCAGTTCGTACGCCGTCTCCGAGACCGCGGACGCCGCGCCCGCCTGCTCCTTGGGCACGCTGGAGAGGATCACGTCGGCCGTCACGGTGAACGAGAAGCCCGCGCCGACGCCGACCACCAGCAGCACCGCTCCCAGCAGCGGATATCCGGTCTCCTGGCTCAGCCCCGTGAGCACGGCGAGCGAGAGCCCGATGGCCGCGAGCCCGCCCGCGACCACGATCCGTACGGAGAACCGCCGGGCGACCACGCCCGCGATCAGGCCCGCCACGACCGCCCCCACCGCGGCGGGCAGTTCCGCGAGGCCCGCTTCGAACGGGCGCCTGCCCTGCACGAGTTGCAGGAACTGGGAGAGGAAGAAGACCAGGCCGGAGAGGCCGAGGACGGTCAGCAGGTCGGCGAGGACGGCTCCGCTGAAGCCCCGGTGGCTGAAGAGCCGCATGTCGAGGAGCGGCGCGCTCAGCGTGAGCTGACGGCGCGCGAACCACGTCAGCGCGGCGACGCCGATCACCGCGGCGAGCACGGCGTCCCAGCGCAGGCCGTGTGCCGCCGCCTCCTTGATGGCGTACACGACGCCGATCATGCCGACCAGCGAGAGCAGGACGCTCAGCAGGTCCCAGGGGCCGGGGGCCGGGTTCCTGGACTCGGGGAGCAGTTTGACGCCGACCAGGACGAGCACCGCCATCACCGGCAGGTTGATGAGGAAGACCGAGCCCCACCAGAAGTGTTCGAGCAGGAAGCCGCCGACGACGGGCCCGACGGCCGCGCCCGCCGACGCCATGGCGCCCCAGATGCCGACCGCGAGGCTCCGCTCGCGCGGGTCGTGGAAGATGTTGCGGATCAGCGCGAGGGTGGACGGCATCAGGGTCGCGCCCGCGACGCCGAGCAGCGCACGGGCCAGGATCATCATCTCCGGGCTCGTGGCGTAGGAGTTGAGGACGGACACCGCGCCGAACGCCACCGCGCCGCAGAGCAGCAGCTTCTTCCGGCCGATCCGGTCGCCGAGGCTGCCCATGGAGACGAGCAGGCCCGCGATGACGAAGGAGTAGACGTCACCGATCCACAGGAGCTGGGTGCCGGAGGGCTCCAGGTCCTCGCTGATGTACGGCGTCGCCAGGCCGAGCACGGTGGCGTCGACGGCGACCAGGAGGACGGCGAGGACGAGCACGGCGAGCGCGAGCCAGCGGCCGGGGCCGCGCTCGGCGTCCGGCCCGGCGGTGCTCTCCTTGATGCTGGTCATGAGTCCACTCTCCGCTGCGCGCCGCCGATCAGCAGCTCGGCGATCATGTACGAGAAGTCCTTGGCGGCGACCCGGCCGTCCATCACGGCCCAGGCGCCGGAGCCGATGAGGCCGTACAGCGCCTCCGTGAGCCAGACGGGTGTCAGGTCGATGCGGAACTCCCCGTTCTCCTGGCCGCGCCGGAAGAGGGCGGCCAGCCGGGCGTCGATGCGGGCCCAGCCGTCGTGCTGGGTCTCGCCCTCGAAGAGCTGGTTCTCCGTGTACAGGAAGGCGAGGAGCCCGGCGGCGGGCTCGACCTCGCGCACCAGGCGCCGCAGGGCGTCCCGTGCGCTGCCCTCGTCGAGGGCGGCCCGGTCGAGGGCAGCCTCGCACTCCTGGAGCCCCAGCTCCTCCAGGGCGCGCACGAGCGCGTCGCGGCCCGCGAAGTGGCGGTGCAGGGTGGCCCTGCTGATGCCCGCGGCGCGGGCGACCTCGTCCATGGTGGAGGTGGCTTTGCGGGTGAGCAGGGCGGCGGCACTGCGCAGGACCTGGTCGCGATCGACTGACATGAGACAACCATAGGACATTTGAGACGCTGACGTCTCAGAGCATGCCGCGCACGTCAGTGCCAGGGCAGCTCCGAGCGCCGCCCCCAGTAGGCCCGCGGCTCCTCCGCGAGGCCGCCGAGGCGATCGGCCTGTCCGGGGGTGAGGTCGACGGCGGCGGCGTGCAGGTTGGAGACGAGCTGGGCCGTGGTCGCCGCGCCGGAGAGGACCACACCCGCCCACGGCTCGCGCAGCACCGCGGCGAGCGCCACGGCGTCGCAGCCGTACCCCGTCTCCCCCGCGACCTCGCGCAGCGCGCCGGGGGCGTGCGGGTCGGTCAGCCTGCCGTTGGCCATGCCCTCCTTGACGATGACGGTGAGACCCGCGTCGTGCGCCTCGGCGAGTGCCGGGCCCGCCGAGGTCTCCAGGAGGTTGTACGTGGCCTGGACGGTGCGGAAGAGCGGCTCGCCGTCGACCGTCACGGCGAGGGCGGCGCGGATCGCGGACGCCTGGTCCGGGCCGCTCACGGAGAGGCCGACGGTCACGCCCTCGGCGGCCAGCGCGGCGAGGCGGGCGTGCAGCTCCTTGTCGGCGAGCGCGGGGCTCTCGGGCGTGACGGAGTGGATCTGGTAGAGGTCGAGCCGGTCGCCGAGCAGCTCGGCCGTCTCGGCGCGCTGGCGGTCGTAGGCGGCGGTGGCGTGGTCCTTGACCTCGTGCGGCCCGTCGACGTCGGTGCGCCAGTCGGCCGTGTACGTGTAACCCCACTTGCTGCCGATGACGACGTCATGGATGTCGGGCCTGGCCCGCAGCCAGGCGCCGAGGAACTCCTCCGAACGGCCGTACGAGCGGGCCGCGTCGAGGTACCTGACGCCCGTGGCGTACGCGGCGTCCAGGAGCTCGAAGGTGCGCTCGCACAGGGCCTCGGGGCTGCGCGAGGCGGGCAGGTCCTGTCCGCGGCCCAGCGTGATGTAGCCGGGCCTGCCCACGGCGGCGAGGCCGAGCCCCAGGTGTGCGGTCGGGGTGGTGGCTGCGGCCAGCCGGTCGAAGGGCATCGCGGGCTCCTCGGGTCGTCGTACGGGCGTTCCCGACAACGTACCCGCAGAGCCCGCGGAACCCCCGCTCACCTGCGGGCGTTCGCCCACTCCCGCTGCGCCGCCAGGTCCGCCTTGACCTCGGCGAGCTGGACGGCGACGGCCGAGGGGGCGGTGCCGCCCCGGCCGTCGCGGGAGGCGAGCGCGCCCGGCACGTTCAGGACGGTGCGGACCTCGGGGGCGAGGTGCTCGGAGATCTTCGCGAACTGCTCGTCGGTGAGGTCGTCGAGCTCCTTGCCCTCGGCCTCGGCGGCCTTCACGCACTCGCCCGCGACGTCGTGCGCGACTCGGAAGGGCACGCCCTGCTTGACGAGCCACTCGGCGATGTCCGTGGCGAGCGAGAATCCGGCCGGGGCCAGCTCCGCCATGCGCTCGCGGTGGACGGTGAGCGTGGCCATCATGCCGGTGAAGGCGGGCAGCAGGAGCTGGAGCTGGTCGCAGGAGTCGAAGACCGGCTCCTTGTCCTCCTGGAGGTCGCGGTTGTAGGCGAGCGGCAGCGCCTTGAGCGTGGCCATCAGGCCGGTGAGGTTGCCGATGAGGCGGCCGGACTTGCCGCGCGCCAGCTCGGCGATGTCCGGGTTCTTCTTCTGCGGCATGATCGAGGAGCCGGTGGAGAAGGCGTCGTGCAGGGTGACGAAGGAGAACTCCTTCGTGTTCCAGATGATGATCTCCTCGGCGATCCGGGAGATGTTCACGCCGATCATCGCGGTGATGAAGGTGAACTCGGCGACGAAGTCACGCGAGGCCGTGCCGTCGATGGAGTTGCCCACGCTCCCGTGCTCGAACCCGAGGTCCGCGGCGACCGCCTCCGGGTCGAGCCCCAGGGAGGAACCGGCGAGCGCGCCCGAGCCGTACGGCGAGACGGCCGTACGGGTGTCCCACTGCCGCAGCCGCTCGGCGTCCCGCGCCAGCGGCTGTACGTGGGCCAGCATGTGGTGGGCGAAGAGCACCGGCTGCGCGTGCTGGAGGTGGGTGCGGCCCGGCATGGCGACGTCGGAGTGCGCCTCGGCGAGGCCGATCAGCGCGTCCTGGAGGTCGGCGATGAGGCCGCCGATGATCCGCGCCTGGTCGCGCAGGTACATCCGGAAGAGCGTCGCCACCTGGTCGTTGCGGGATCGTCCGGCGCGCAGCTTGCCGCCGAGGTCGGGGCCGAGCCGCTCCAGGAGGCCGCGCTCCAGGGCGGTGTGGACGTCCTCGTCGGCGATGGTGCCGGTGAACGAGCCGTCGGCGACGTCTCCTTCGAGCTGGTCGAGCCCGGCCAGCATGCGGGTCAGCTCGTCCTCGGTGAGCAGGCCCGCCTTGTGCAGGACGCGCGCGTGGGCACGGGAGCCCGCGATGTCGTACGGCGCGAGGCGCCAGTCGAAGTGGACGGACGCGGACAGCTTCGCCAGGGCCTCGGCGGGACCGTCGGCGAACCGTCCGCCCCAGAGCCGGACGTCACCGCTGTTGCTGCTCACTGCGTGCTCCTTAGAAGCGCGGGGCTCTCACGACGGCCCGATCACCGCCATGCATGAGTATGCAGAGTTCTGCATGATTCGTCAATCGAGCCACGCGCCGCACCCCTTTACCCGTCCAGGCCGTACGAAGTCACGAGACGGACGAAGGATCACGGCGGATAATCCCGGCTCATGGGAAAGACTCACGCACACATAGACGGCAGGCTGCGCACCTTCATCGAGGAGCAGCCGGTGTTCTTCACGGCGACCGCCCCGCTCGCCGACGACGGCACCATCAACCTCTCCCCCAAGGGCCTGAAGGGCTCCTTCGCCGTCATCGACGAACTGACCGTCGCCTACCTCGACTTCGCGGGCAGCAACGCCGAGACCATCGCCCATCTGCGCGAGAACGGCCGCATCACCCTGATGTGGTGCGCCTTCCAGGGACCGCCCAACATCGTCCGGGTGCACGGGCGCGGCGAGCCCGTCTTCCGCGACGACCCCCGCTTCACCCCGCTCCTCGGCCACTTCCCCGGCATCGACCCGGCCCGGCACGGCCTGCGCGCCGTCGTCGTCGTGACGGCCGACCTCATCCGCGACACCTGCGGCTACGCGGTGCCGTTCATGACGTACGACGAGGACCGCGATCTGCACGGCAAGCGGTTCGCGCGCGAGGACGACGCGTCACTCAGCGCCTACTTCACCAAGAAGGAGCACATCGCCCACAGCATCGACGGGCTCCCCGGTCTGCCGCTGCCGCTGCCTCCCGCCCCGGCCGGTCCCGGGACCCCCGCGCCCCTCGATTCCGTGTAACGACCACATACCGAGACGGGGTTGCGCGCGTCCCGGGCGGGGCGTTGCATCGCGCCCGTGCAACCCGAACAGACGCTCACCGATCCCTCCCCCGACGCGGGCTCCGCCGACAGGGCCGCCCGCCGCGCCGTCACGGTCTTCCCCGTCCTCGTCCTGGCCGCGGGCGCCCTCGGCCTCGCCGCGCCCGGGGCCTTCGAGGGCTGGGGCACGAACGTCCCGTACCTGCTCGGCGTCGTGATGTTCTGCATGGGCCTGACCATGACCCCGCTCGACTTCCAGGGCGTGGTCAAGCGCCCCTGGGCCGTGGCGCTCGGCCTTGTCGCGCACTACGTGATCATGCCGGGGCTCGGCTGGCTCATCGCCCACGCCCTCGGCCTCTCGCCGCAGCTGGCGGCGGGCGTGATCCTGGTGGGCTGCGCGCCGAGCGGCACGGCGTCGAACGTGGTGACGTACCTGGCCCGCGGTGACGTGGCGCTCTCCGTCTCGGTGGCCACGGTCTCCACGGTGCTCGCGCCGCTGATCACCCCGCCCCTGACGCTGCTGCTCGCGGGCGAATACCTGCCGGTGGACGCGGGCTCGATGGTCACGGACATCCTCAAGACCGTGCTGCTGCCGGTGATCGCCGGGCTGCTCGTGCGGCTGTTCCTCGGGCGCCGCCTCAGCCGGGTGCTCGGCGCGCTGCCGTGGCTCTCGGCGCTGACCATCGCGGCCATCGTGACGATCGTCGTCGCGGGCAGCGCCGCCGCCATCAAGTCCGCCGCCGTCCTGGTCCTCCTCGCCGTCGTGCTCCACAACGGCCTGGGGCTCGCGCTCGGCTACGGCGCGGGCAAGCTCTCCCGCCTCGGCCCGCCCGCGTCCCGCGCCATGGCCTTCGAGGTCGGCATGCAGAACTCCGGTCTCGCCGCGTCCCTGGCCACGGCCCACTTCAGCCCGCTGGCCGCGCTGCCCGCGGCCGTCTTCTCGGTGTGGCACAACGTCTCGGGAGCCCTGGTCGCCGCCTGGATGTCACACCGGGCCCGGCGCACGCTCCCGTAACGGATGACCGGCCGGTGCGACATCCGGGTGCCGGGCACTTGATCAAGCCCGTCCGGCGTCTGAGGACGAGCCAGGCGCAGCCGGTGAAGGGCGCCGCTGAAGGCCAGGGGCCAGCTATTCGTTCGAGGCCAGCCGCAGCAAGTGGTCCGCGAGCGCCTGGCCCCCGGCCGGTTCCCTGCTGATCAGCATCAGCGTGTCGTCGCCCGCGATCGTCCCGAGGATGTCGTGCAGCTCGGCCTGGTCGATCGCCGAGGCCAGGAACTGGGCGGCGCCCGGCGGAGTGCGCAGGACGACCAGGTTCGCCGAGGCCTCCGCGGAGATCAGCAGCTCCGCCGAGAGCCGCCGCATCCGCTCCTCCTTGGCCGACTCCCCCAGCGGCGCGCGCGGCGTGCGGAAACCGCCCTCGCTGGGCACCGCGTAGATGAGGTCGCCCTCGGCGTTGCGGATCTTCACCGCGTTGAGCTCGTCGAGGTCCCGGGAGAGCGTCGCCTGCGTGACGGTCAGACCGTCGTCCGCGAGGAGCTTCGCGAGCTGGCTCTGGGAACGCACCGGCTGCCGGTTGAGGATGTCCACGATCCGGCGGTGGCGTGCGGTGCGGGTCTGCGGCACGGCGGGACCCGCATGGTCGACGTGCTCGTTGCCTTGCGCCTGGCTCATCGTCGTCTCATTCTCCGGATCGTCCGTCCCCGTCGGCCGCCTCGGCGGCCTTGTCCAGTACGCCGGGCAGCGCCCGGAGGAACGCGTCCACCTCGTCGTCGCGCACGTTCAGCGGCGGCATCAGCCGTACGACATCGGGGGCGGGCACGTTCACCAGGAAGCCGGCGTCCTGAGCCGCCTGCTGCACCTGTGGCGCGAGCGGCTCGGTGAGCACGATACCCAGCAGCAGGCCCGCGCCCCTGACGTGGTGCACGAGCGGGTGTCCCGCCGACTCGATTCCGACCCGCAGTTTCTCCCCGGCCCGCTTGGTGTTGTCGAGCAGGCCCTCGGCGGCGATGGTGTCGACGACGGCGAGCCCCGCGGCGCACGCGACGGGGTTGCCGCCGAACGTCGTGCCGTGGTGACCGGGCCTGAACAGCTCGGCGGCGGCGCCGAACGCCACGGTCGCGCCGAGCGGCAGACCACCGCCGAGCCCCTTCGCGAGTGTGACGACGTCGGGCTCGACGCCCTCGTGCGCCAGGTGCTCGAACCAGTGGCCGGTCCGGCCGATTCCGGTCTGCACCTCGTCCAGGACGAGGAGCGTCCCGGTGGCCCTGGTGATCTCCCTGGCCGCCTTGAGATAGCCCGCGGGCGGCACCACGACGCCCCGCTCGCCCTGGATCGGCTCGACGATCACGAACGCGGTGTCCGTGGTCACCGCCGCGCGCAGCGCGTCCACGTCGCCGAACGGGACATGGGTGACATCCCCGGGCAGCGGCACGAACGGCTGCTGCTTGCCGGGCTGGCCGGTGAGGGCGAGCGCGCCCATGGTCCGGCCGTGGAAGGCGCCCTCGGTCGCGACCATGTGCGGACGCCCCGTCAGACGCCCCAGCTTGAAGGCGCCTTCGTTGGCCTCGGCCCCGGAGTTGCAGAAGTACACGCGCCCTTCGCGGCCGAAGAGCTGGAGCAGCCGTTCGGCGAGCGCGACGGGCGGCTCGGCGACGAAGAGGTTGGAGACATGGCCGAGGGCACCGACCTGGGTGCTCACGGCCTCGACGACGGCCGGATGGGCGTGGCCGAGCGCGTTGACGGCGATGCCGCCGACGAAGTCGGCGTACTCCTTGCCGTCGGCGTCCCACAGCCTGCTGCCCTCGCCGCGCACGAGGGGCAGCCTCGGCGTGCCGTAGTTGTCCATGAGCGCGCCCTGCCAGCGCGTGGTCAGCTCCTGGTTGCTCATGACTCCCCTGCCCTGCCGTGGTGTTCGCCGGTCTCGTCGATCCGGTCGGGCACGACCATGGTGCCGATGCCCTCGTCGGTGAAGATCTCAAGGAGGATCGAGTGCTGGACGCGCCCGTCGATGACGCGGGCGGTGTGCACGCCGTTGCGGACGGCGTGCAGACAGCCCTCCATCTTGGGGACCATGCCGCTGGCCAGCTCGGGCAGGAGCTTCTCCAGCTCCAGGGCGGTGAGCCTGCTGATGACCTCGTCGCTGTGGGGCCAGTCCTCGTAGAGGCCCTCGACGTCGGTCAGGACCATCAGGGTCTCGGCACCAAGCGCCGCAGCGAGTGCCGCAGCCGCCGTATCAGCATTGACGTTGTAGACATGTCCGTCATCCTCGGATCGGGCGATCGAGGAGACGACCGGGATACGGCCGTCGGCGAGCAGCGCCTCGATGGCGCCCGTGTCGATCTCGGTGATCTCGCCGACCCGGCCGATGTCGACCAGTTCGCCCTCGATGCGCGGCTGGTGCTTGGTGGCGGTGATGGTGTGCGCGTCCTCGCCGGTGAGTCCGACGGCGAGCGGTCCGTGCTCGTTGAGCAGGCCGACCAGTTCGCGCTGCACCTGTCCGGCGAGCACCATGCGTACGACGTCCATGGCGTCCTCGGTGGTGACCCGGAGGCCCGCCTTGAACTCGCTGACGATGCCGTGCCGGTCCAGCGCCTTGCTGATCTGCGGACCGCCGCCGTGCACGACCACGGGCTTGAGGCCCGCGTGGTGCAGGAAGACCACGTCCTGGGCGAAGGCGGCCTTCAGCTCCTCGTCGACCATGGCGTTGCCGCCGAACTTGATGACGACCGTCTTGCCGTGGTGCCGGGTCAGCCAGGGCAGCGCCTCGATGAGGATCTGGGCCTTGGGCAGCGCGGTGTGCTTGCGTGCGCTCATGAGCTGTACGCGCTGTTCTCGTGGACGTAGTCGGCGGTGAGGTCGTTGGTCCAGATCGTCGCGGTCTCGGCGCCCGCGGCGAGGTCGGCGGTGATGACGACCTCGCGGTAGCGCATGTCGACCAGATCGCGGTCCTCGCCCACGGAACCGTCTCTGCAGACCCAGACGCCGTTGATGGCGACGTTGAGCCGGTCGGGGTCGAAGGCGGCGGACGTGGTGCCGATCGCGGAGAGCACCCGGCCCCAGTTGGGGTCCTCGCCGTGCAGGGCGCACTTGAGGAGGTTGTTGCGGGCGATGGAGCGGCCCACCTCGACGGCGTCGGCCTCGCTCGCGGCGTTCACCACCTCGACCTTGATGTCCTTGCTGGCACCCTCGGCGTCCCCGATGAGCTGGCGTCCCAGGTCGGCGCAGACCTCGCGGACGGCGTCGGCGAACTCGGCGTACTCCGGGGCGGTCCCGGCTGCGCCGGAGGCGAGCAGCAGGACGGTGTCGTTGGTGGACATGCAGCCGTCGGAGTCGACCCGGTCGAAGGTGACGCGGGTGGCGTCGCGCAGCGCCCGGTCGAGGACCGGGGCCGCCAGGTCGGCGTCGGTGGTGAGGACGACCAGCATGGTGGCGAGGCCGGGGGCGAGCATGCCCGCGCCCTTGGCCATGCCGCCGACCGTCCAGCCGTCCTTGGTCACCACGGACGTCTTGTGCACGCTGTCGGTGGTCTTGATGGCGATGGCGGCCTTCTCACCGCCGTGCGCGGAGAGTTCGGCGGCGGCCTTCTCGATGCCCGGCAGGAGCCTGTCCATGGGGAGGGTGACGCCGATGAGGCCCGTCGAGGCGACGGCGATCTCGCCCGCGTTCAGGGAGAGGACATCGGCGGCCTTCTCGGCGGTGGCGTGGGTGTCCTGGAAGCCCCGCGGGCCCGTACAGGCGTTGGCGCCGCCGGAGTTGAGGACGACGGCGGAGACGAGGCCGCCCTTGAGCACCTGCTCCGACCAGAGGACCGGGGCGGCCTTGACGCGGTTGGCGGTGAACACGCCTGCGGCGGCCTGGCGGGGCCCGGTGTTGACCACGAGGGCCAGGTCGGGGTTGCCGTTCTCCTTGATGCCGGCGGCGATGCCCGCCGCCGTGAATCCCTTGGCTGCCGTCACACTCACGGCGCGACTCCGATCGTAGTGAGCCCGGTGGCCTCGTCGAGGCCGAGGGCGATGTTCATGCTCTGCAGGGCGCCGCCCGCGGTGCCCTTGGTGAGGTTGTCGATGGCGCTGATCACGATCACGCGTCCCGCGCTCCCGTCGTACGCGACCTGGACCTGCACGGCGTTCGAGCCGTACACGGCGGCGGTCGCGGGCCACTGCCCCTCGGGCAGCAGGCGGACGAACGGCTCGTCGGCGAACGCCTTCTCATAGGCGGCCCGCACGCTCTCGGCGGTGACGCCGGGCCTGGCCTTCGCGCTGCACGTGGCGAGGATGCCGCGCGGCATCGGGGCCAGCGTCGGCGTGAAGGACACGGAGACGGGGGCGCCCGCCGCCGCGCTCAGGTTCTGGATCATCTCGGGGGTGTGCCGGTGGCCGCCGCCCACTCCGTAGGGGGACATGTTCCCCATCACCTCGGAGCCGAGGAGGTGCGGCTTGGCGGCCTTGCCCGCGCCCGAGGTGCCGGAGGAGGCGACGATCACCGCGTCGTGCTCGACGAGGCCGGCGGCGTAGGCCGGGAAGAGGGCGAGCGAGACGGCGGTGGGGTAGCAGCCGGGCACGGCGACGCGCTTGGTGCCCGCCAGGGCCGTGCGGCAGCCCGGCAGCTCGGGGAGGCCGTAGGGCCAGGTGCCCGCGTGGGGGCTGCCGTAGAACCTCTCCCAGTCGCCCGCGTCCTTCAGCCGGAAGTCGGCGCCCATGTCGACGACCAGGACGTCGGGGCCGAGCTGCTCGGCGACGGCGGCGGACTGCCCGTGGGGCAGGGCGAGGAAGACGACGTCGTGGCCCGCGAGGACCTCGGGGGTGGTCGGCTCGAGGACGCGGTCGGCGAGCGGGAACAGGTGCGGCTGGAGGGCGCCCAGGCGCTGCCCCGCGTTCGAGTTGCCGGTGAGGGCGCCGATCTCCACCTCGGGGTGGACGAGGAGCAGCCGCAGCAGCTCGCCGCCCGCGTACCCACTCGCCCCTGCCACTGCTGCGCGTACCGCCATGGAACCCTCCTCTTGGATGGCATGACTATACGCATAGCCGCAGTTTTATGCAATTGAGGTCCGGCGTCCGGTCGCGATCGAACACGCGCGCCCAGTAATCGCTAGACATCATAAGAACTGCGACGTCAAGCGGGCCATGGGCGGCGCGAAGGGTTCATCTCCCGGGGGGTCGGCAGTCCCAATGTGGCAAACCCTCTGTCCATACCTTGCATAAAGCGACAACTGTGCCGCCGTAACGACGAATTACCCGCAGATCCGCGATGTTGGCAGCCGATGTGCTGGAGTGTCCGTCATGCCGCCCGGGTGGGCAGGAGGCACGCGAAGCGAGGCACCGATGATGTCTTTGGAAACTGTGCGGGGCACCGAGAGCCGGCAGGAGCCCTTCAGAGAGCTGGTCGAGTCCTCCCAGGACGCCATCCTCGTGAAGACCCTGGACGGCGAGATCACCTTCTGGAACGCGGCCGCACAGCGCCTGTACGGCTACACCCCGGCCCAGGCCGTCGGCCGCCACGTCGGCATGCTCGTACCCCCCGACCTCAGGGACGAGGAAGCCCACCTCCTCACCCAGATCGCCCGCGGCGTCCGCATCGAGCACTACGAGACCCGCCGCACCACCAGCGACGGACGCGTCCTCGACGTCGACGTCACCCTCTGGCCCATCCGCTCCCGCGACGGCTCCATCATCGCGGCCTGCTCGATCATGCGGGACATGACCGAGCGCAAGCGGGCGGAGGCGGAGCTCGTCGAGCTGTACGCGCAGCAGCGGCAGATCTCGCTCGCCCTGCATCTGATGGGCTCGGCCAAGCGCATCCCGGGCGCGCGCACCGCCAGCCGGTATCTGCCGTCCACCCAGGGACAGGGCGTCGGCGGCGACTGGCTCGACCTGATCGATCTGGGGGCCGGGCGCGTCGGGGTCTTCATCGGCGACGTGATGGGGCGCGGCCTGGACGCGGCCGTGGTGATGGGCCAGCTCCGCTCGGCGGGCCGCGCCCTGGCCCTCGCCGGTCTCCCGGCGTGCGAGCTGATGCAGACGCTGGACGCGTTCACGCGCGACCTGCCCGAGCCGTTCGTCACCTGCCTCTATCTGGAGGCCGATCCGACCCAGGGCGAGCTCACCGTGTGCTCGGCCGGTCATCTGCCGGTGCTGCTCGTCGAGCCGGACGCCAAGGTCCGCGAGCTGCCGGTGCCGACGGGGCTGCCGCCCACCCCGAGCACCGACATCGACCTCCAGCTCGATCTGCTGACCAGCGCTCTTGAGGGCGTCTTCGACTCCGCGGAGGATCTGGAGACGGCCGCGGACCGCGTCCTGCACAC
>NZ_JASKYR010001289.1:0-1226 GCF_041028215.1 Streptomyces flavofungini | reverse complement strand
CCGCCATGAGGGCCGCGTACTCGGCCTGGGCGTCGAACGTCTCGGACGGCGGGGGCGTCACGACGAACTCCGGGTCGATGCCGCGCAGCCGCACATCGACCGAGCCCGGCGCCAGGTCGCTGGTGATCTCGTCCGCAGCGGCCGAGAGCGCGTTCAGCAGGGTGAGCCGGGCGGCCGACTCCAGCGGGGCGGTGAGGCGCTCGGCCAGCTCGCGGGCCTCGTCGCCACCGGCTTCGGCGGCCACGGCGAGTTCGTGCCGGAGCTGGTCGACGTACTGCGTGAGGTTCATGGCGCCATTATGGCGTCACAGTAGTGCCAACGCAAGCAACTGGGGGCGCTTTCTGGCGCCTCGTGGGCGCGCACACCCCATCCGAGCGACCCGCCTTCGCTAGAGGTTGAATGTTGAACGGAATCGCGCTACCTTCGATCTCGTTGAACATTCAACAGAAGCGAAGCTCCCCACGCGGAGCCCATCCCCCAAGGAGCACGTCATGGGTCTCTTCGGCCGCAAGAACGACACCGCCACCGTCACCGCCCCCGCGCAGGACGCCTCCGTCACCGTCAGCCCGGAACTCGCCGCGCTGACCGGCGACTACACGATCGACCCGGCGCACTCGACGCTCGGCTTCGTCGCCCGCCACGCCATGGTCACCAACGTCAAGGGCTCGTTCCTCGACGTCTCCGGCACGCTGCACCTGGACGGCTCGGACCCGTCCCGCTCGACGGCCTCCCTCGACGTGCGGATGGACAGCATCGACACCGGCAACGCCGACCGTGACGGGCACCTGAAGAGCGCGGACTTCTTCAAGACGGAGGAGTTCCCCGAGATGACCTTCCGCTCCACCGAGGTACGGGCGCTGGGCGGCGACGACTACCGCGTCACCGGCGACCTGACGATCCTGGGCACCACCAAGCCGCTCTCCATCGACCTGGAGTTCAACGGCTCGGCCACGGACCCGTTCGGCAACGAGCGCGTCGGCTTCGAGGGCAAGGCGGAGCTGCAGCGCTCGGAGTGGGGCCTCACGTGGAACGCGGCACTGGAGACGGGCGGGGTCCTGGTCTCCGACAAGATCAAGCTGAACTTCGACATCAGCGCCATCCGCGCCTGACCGGCCCCCACGAGCGCGCCCGTCTCTCCGTCCCCCACGGCGGAAGGCGGGCGCTCGGCTGTGCCGCCGTACATCGCCGCTTCGCGGCTCGTCCGCAAACGCCGGACGGGCTACGGC
>NZ_JASKYR010001288.1:0-1368 GCF_041028215.1 Streptomyces flavofungini | reverse complement strand
CTCACCGCCACGCCGCCGCGCTGATCCGCAACGGCGTCAAGGCGGTCTCCGAGGGCGCCAACATGCCGACGACCCCCGAGGCGGTGCGCCTGTTCAAGGAGGCGGGCGTCGCGTTCGGGCCCGGCAAGGCGGCCAACGCGGGCGGCGTGGCCCCCCCCCCCCCCCCCCCCCCCCCCCCCCCCCCCCCCCCCCCCCCCCCCCCCCCCCCCCCCCCCCCCCCCCCCCCCCCCCGGCGGCGGCCGTCCCGCCGGGTGCGCGGCTCGTCAGGCGTGCGCCCGGCGGGGCGCGGCCCTCGTCGCCACGGCACGGGGTGCGGCCTCGGCCGGGGCCGCACCCCGCAGGCGCCGCAGCCACAGGGAGGTTGTCAGCAGGAGTGCGGCGAAGAGGGCCAGGAGGAGCGCGGAGAGCCACATCTGCCGGCTCCCGGCGGACTGCGTGCCGGTCCAGGCGGTGGATGCCGCCCACAGCAGGGCTCCCACCAGGTAGAAGGTGCGGACCCTGCGCAGCTGCCGTACGGCCCTCGGGGAAGTGACGCGACCAGTCTTGGATGCCATGGCGGCCGTGTACCCCTCCGCGGGCCGTTCAGCGCGCGTCATACCGCTGATGCTGACGTCGGTGCCGGCGCTCGCTGTCGCTGGTGCCGGTACGGGCGCTACCGCCGGTCCGTTCACTGTTCGGCGCGGCCCTCGAAGTCACGTCGTACGGCCGCGCCCTGGTCGTCGACGAGTCCGCCGCCGTCGGGCAGCGGCAGGGCGGCGCGGCACCGCTCGCACAGCCTGCCGTCCTCGGCGGGCGTGCCGCAGGCCTTGCAGAAACGATTGCCGGTCTCGTTGTCCGTAGCGCTTGTCATGACTCTCCCGTCGTCCGTGGGGGTGCGGTGCTCCGTCGGGGTACCCACGGCGACGATGTTGATTCCCCGCACCCGGTGTGCGGGGGAATCTGGCAGTTCGCGCAGGTTCTGGCAGGTGACGTTGCGCGGTCCCAGGGCGTAGATCCTGCCGTCGGCGTCGGTGCGCATGACGGTCGGCAGTTCGCGGTCTGCCCGGACAGGCTCGCCGGCGCCCGGAGCGCGGCGTCGCGGTCGGTCACGTCCGCCGCGACGTCGCCATCCTCGCTCCGGTCGCCGCCGCGGAGGCACTGTGCCTCCGCGGCGGCCGGGGCATGTGGATGCCGTGTGAAACTTCGCACGGTCTGGCGGACGTCCAAGGGGGAATAGCCCGCCCCGCCACTGGGATGTGCCGCTTTCAGGGGTGCTCGCACGTGTGGCCGGTGGGACCGGTGGTTGCCTGCGCGCGCGGACTGCGGGACGGTGGTTGGATCTGTCTTCTTCGCTGAATGAGGTGAGGGTCCACGCGTAGGGGCCCCGAT
>NZ_JASKYR010001287.1:0-1438 GCF_041028215.1 Streptomyces flavofungini | reverse complement strand
CCCTCGGTCACGGGGGCGGTCATCGCCGCCGGGCTCCTCTACTGGCTCAGCGGACGGCTGGTCGGGCGTCCACGGCCGACGCCCGCACCGGAGTCGCCGGACGCGGCACCGGTGGCGGAACCTGCGGGGGCCACCGATGCCGGCTGGGACCGGCGCGGCTTCGTCATCGCGGCGACCGCCGCCGCCGTGGCCTCGGCGGGAGCGGGCGTTCTCGGCCGGTCCCTCAACGGCGCGAGCGGCAAGGACGCCGTCGCCTCGCGCGCCCGGATACGGCTGCCCGCCCCCGCGTCGGCCGCGGCACCCGTGCCCAGGGGAGCCCAGCTCCGCGTGCCCGGCGTCAGCTCCTTCGTGACGCCCGCGGCGGACTTCTACCGCGTGGACACCGCGCTCGTGGTGCCGAAGGTCGACGCGCGGAGCTGGCGGCTGAGGATTCACGGCAAGGGGGTACGGCGCCCGGTCACCCTCTCCTTCGACGATCTGCTGCGCCGCGAGCTGATCGAGCGGGACATCACCCTGACCTGCGTGTCGAACGAGGTCGGCGGCCAGTACGTCGGCAACGCCCGCTGGATCGGCGTCCGGCTGTCCGATCTCCTCGCGGAGTGCGGGGTCGAACCGCCCGGACGGGGCGGACCCGCCGACCAGTTGGTGGCCCGCTCGGTCGACGGCATGACGATCGGCAGTCCCGTCGAGGACCTCATGGACGGGCGCGACGCGATGCTGGCGCTTGGCATGAACGGCCGTCCGCTGCCCTTCGAGCACGGCTTCCCGGTGCGCATGGTGGTGCCGGGTCTGTACGGCTACGTCTCCGCCTGCAAGTGGATCAAGGACATCGAACTCACCACGTTCGACGCCTACGACGTCTACTGGGTCAAGCGGGACTGGGCGCGCGAGGCGCCCGTCAAGACGCAGTCCCGTATCGACACACCGAAGCCGTTCGCCAGGCCGAAGGCCGGGGCCGTGATGGTCGCCGGAGTGGCGTGGGCGCAGCACCGGGGCATCGACAAGGTCGAGGTGCGTGTCGACGACGGGCCGTGGCAGGTGGCGGATCTCGCCGCCGAGGACACCCGGGACACCTGGCGCCAGTGGTCCTTCCCCTGGCAGGCGGCCAAGGGCGGCCACACCCTCACCGTGCGGGCGACCGACCGTACCGGCGCGGTGCAGACCGAGAAGCGGACCCGCACGATCCCCGACGGGGCGAGCGGTCGGCATTCGGTGGTGGTCACCGTGGACTGACCCCCCCCCCCCCCCCCCCCCCCCCCCCCCCCCCCCCCCCCCCCCCCCCCCCCCCCCCCCCCCCCCCCCCCCCCCCCCCCCCCCGGTCTCGTGGACACCCTCAACAACGCGAAGGACATCACCGTCTTCGCGCCGACGAACGACGCGTTCGCGAAGATTCCCAAGGCCGACCTCGACAAGGTCCTCAACGTCAAGGCGCAGCTCA
>NZ_JASKYR010001286.1:0-1501 GCF_041028215.1 Streptomyces flavofungini | reverse complement strand
GCGGATGCCGGAAGACGAGGCGCCCGCTGTCCGGCTCGATCCGGGCGAGCCCGGCACGCTCGATGTGCTCCCGGCCGCGCTGCCACGACGCACCCCCGCCGCCGTCCGCCATCTCCCGCAGCACGGCCTCGCGCTGGGCGAACGTGCCGCCCAGCGTGGCCACGAGCAGGAGCCGCCGGGTGCCGTCGGGCAGCCCCCGCAGCCTGTCCTCGTACAGCCGCCCGAGCCGCTCGCCGACGGACACTTCACCGGTGGGCAGGTCACCGACGGGTGGTTCGCCGACGAGGCGCGGGGACGCGTCGCCGTCCGCCGGAATCCCGGCACCGTCCGCGCGCCGGAGCCGCGCCGGGAGTTCGCGCAGGGCCAGTGGATTGCCCCCGGCCGCCCGCAGCACCCGGCGCCGTACCTCTTCGGGCAGCGCCGGACGGACCGTGTCCAGCAGGCGACCGGCGTCCCTGTCGTCGAGGGGACGCAACTCAAGCACCTGCCCGGCCGGGGCTTCGGAACCGTCCGGCAGCGCGAGCGGTCCGAGGCCGCTCATACAGCGCGTGGTGCCGATCGCCACGACCGGCAGCGCGCTCAGCCGCCGCTGTACGCAGCCGAACACGGCCACGCTGGACGGGTCCGCCCACTGCAGATCGTCGAGGAGCACGGCGATCGGCCCGCGCGCGGCGGCGTGGGCCAGCAGGGTCAGCGCGGCAGCCCCCACCGTGAACTCCTCGGGCGGCGCACCCTCACGGATGCCGAGCGCGCGTTCCAGGGCGTGCCGCCGCCGCTCGGAGAGCTGCTCCACGGGGAGTGCCCCCGCCTCGTCGAGCAGCGGCCAGAGCACCTGGTGCAGCGCGGCGAACGGCAGCCCCGACTCCGCCTCCGCCCCGGTCATCCGCAGGATCCGCAGACCCGCGCCACGGGCTTCCGCCTCGGCCGCGCGGAGCAGTGCCGTCTTGCCCATGCCGGGGTCACCGCGCAGGAGCAGGGAGGTGCCGACGCGGTCGGCGACGTCGGCGAGGGCCCGCCGGACCGCGGCGAACTGCGTGCCCCGCCCCAGCAGCCGCTCTCCCCGCATGGACCGGACCACTCAGCGCTTCAGCACACCGTCCAGCCACGCGATGGCCTCGGGGGTCACCGCGTCGGCCAGGTCCGCGTACTCCTCGTGCTTCTTCAGGAACTTCGCCACGTAGGGGCAGATGGGCACGGCGCGCTTGCCCGTGGCGCGTACGTCGTCCAGCGCCTCCCGTACGAGGATCGAGGCGAGGCCCTGCCCCGCGTAGGCGTCGTCGATCTCGGTGTGGAAGAACACGCGCCGGTCGTCGCGGTCACGGAACGCGGTGAAGCCCGCGCGCTCGCCGTCGACCAGGATCTCGTACCGGTGTCTGGCCTCCACGAGCCGGACGGCGGGGGTGGCTGCGGGCGTGGCTGCGGGCTGCGTCGTCATCGTCGTACTGCCTTTCGGTCGGTGAGCTTGTCGAAGGCGGGTGGGCCGCTTGCCGAAGGCGTAGGG
>NZ_JASKYR010001285.1:0-1284 GCF_041028215.1 Streptomyces flavofungini | reverse complement strand
CCACCGGTCAGGGTGAGGACTGCCAGCGCCTGTCTGGCCTGCGGGTGGACGCCGGCGACGGCAAACGCGTCCAGGACGTCGGGGCCGGGAGCCGCGACCCGGGTGAGGCCGTCGGCCAGGCCCCCGAAGGAACGGCCGTCCAGTCGCACCAACGCGGCGGCCTGCCGCAGACTGAGCGGCCGCCCCTCGACGGCGCTCACAAGGCGTCGCGCCGCGCCCGCCTCGGCGTCCGGGATGTCGCGCCCCATCTCGTGCCGCAGCACCTCCAGGGCGGCCGCTCAGTCTGCGGCAGGCCGCCGCGTTGGTGCGACTGGACGGCCGTTCCTTCGAGGGCCTGGCCGACGGCCTCACCCGGGTCGCGGCTCCCGGCCCCGACGTCCTGGACGCGTTTGCCGTCGCCGCCGTCCACCCGCAGGCCAGACAGGCGCTGGCAGTCCTCACCCTGACCGGTGGCGCGCCCCTGCCCGGCGCGCTGCTGGCACGGATGGCCGACATCGCGTACGACCACGCGACCCTGGAGTCCCTTGCCGCGCGCGGCCTGGCCGAACGGGACGTCGACCGCCACGGGTCGCCGACCTACGCGCTTCCGGCCCGCAAGGTGGAGCTCTACCGGCGACTTCTGCGCGGCTCCGGCGAACTCGCCCCGGAGCTGGGACCGCTGACCACCACGCCGACCAGCTCGCTGACCGCTTGGCTGACCTCCTGGTTGACCTCACGCGACCCTGACGACGAGGAAGCACGCGGCGTCACCGAGGCGGCCCAGCACCTGCTCGCGGAGGCTGCCGAACACCATCAGTGGCAGGCCGTCGTGGAGCTGGCGACCGCCGTCGAGCGGGTTCTCTTCGTCCGGGGCCACTGGCAGGCGTGGCAGCACGCCCTCGCGCGGGGCCTGACCGCCGCGCGGGCCGCCGAGGACACGGCGGCGGAGGCGTACTTCGTCCATCAGCAGGGGGTTCAGCAGCTGCTCGACGACCGTGTGGACGACGCCCGGCATCTCTGGGGACGGGCGCTCGGCCTGCGCGAGAGGTCGGGCGACTGGGCGGGTGCGGCAGTCACCCGGGCCAATCTGGCGCTGCTGGAACCGGTGGCGCTCCTTGCCGAGCCACCGCCCCGGGGGCGGAAGGACCGGCGGCGCGTGATCGCCCCCGTAGCGGCGGTGATCGCGGTGGTCGCGACGGGCACGGCGCTGATCCAGGCCCTCGGAGGCCCCTACGACGGCACCGGCCCCGCACCAGCAGCTGCTCGACGACCGTGTGGACGACGCCCGGCATCTCTGGGGACGGG
>NZ_JASKYR010001284.1:0-1309 GCF_041028215.1 Streptomyces flavofungini | reverse complement strand
CGAAGACGGTGATCAGACGCACGAACCGGTCGTGCGCCACGAACCGCAGACCGTCGGACACCTCCTGCCGCAGCCGCCTGCGGCGCGGGGCCGGGCGGTGTTCGGCCGCCTTGATGCGCAGCAGGCACCAGGACGACACCAGGAACGACAGGACGTCGAGCAGCAGACCGGGCACGCTGCCGACGGCCTGGGCGAGGAAGCCGCCGAGCCCGGGACCGGCCACCCGCGTCGCCTGGTCGCCGACCTGCAACTTCGCGTTGCCCTCCAGAAGTTCGGCCCGGGTGACGAGCGAGGGCAGGTACGCGGAGTAGGCGGTGGCGAAGAAGACGGACGCCGTACCCGTCAGGAGCGCCACCGCCAGGAGCTGATACATGCTCAGCACGCCCAGCCACCACGCCACCGGCACACAAGCGAACAGCGAGGCCGAGACCACATTGCACACGAGCATCAACGGGCGGCACGGCAGCCGGTCGACCCAGGCACCCGCGGGCAGCCCGATCAGCAGCCAGGGCACCCAGGGCGCCGCGGTCAGCAGGCCGATCATGAAAGGGGAGGCGTCGAGCGTGCTGACGGCCACGAGCGGCAGCAGGACCGAGGTGACGCTGTTGCCGAGTCTGCTGGCCGTCTCGCCGATCAGCAGCATGCGGAAGTCGCGCTGCGCGAGGAGCCCCCAGAACTTGCGTGCCGGAGGCCCGTCGGGACCCGTTTCGCCGGTCGTCGTCCTCCGGCCGTCCGCGGACCCCGGGTGCTTCATCGCTCGACGGCCTTTCGGGAGGGTGTCTCGCCGCGGACGGGTCCGAGAACACGGGGGAGGTCACGGAAGCCACCGGAACCGGTCGTCGTGACAAGGGGCGCGGCAGTCGCGCATGTTAGCAAGTTCACATTCCAACTAGCGGCGGGATACGAGGTCACACCTGCCGCTTAAGGTCACGAGCGGGGGCAGTCGCACGGACTGCGGTCGCGAACCTCTCAGCTTTCGCGCTTCGGTGCAAGGAGCCTTTGTGGACAGTGGCGAGAACGAACTCCTGACACGCTTCATGGAAACGGCGGCTCTCCACCCGGACCGCGCCGCGCTGTCCGCGCCTTCGGCGACGCTCGACTTCCATACGGTGCGCGAGCGCGTGGAACGCCTGGCGGAGGCCCTGATCGCACGGGGCGTGACCCCGGGGAACACCGTGGCGCTCTGCCTGCCCCGCTGTCCGGAACTGGTCGCCGCGATGCTCGCCGTATGGCGTGTCGGGGCGGCCTACGTACCGCTCGACCCCGCCCACCCCGCGGAGCGGCTGCGCTTCCTGGCCCAGGACACGGG
>NZ_JASKYR010001283.1:0-1586 GCF_041028215.1 Streptomyces flavofungini | reverse complement strand
GCGCTGGTCTTCCCGCTGACCTATGTCACGGGACCCAGCGGCAGCGGGAAGACCAGCGCCCTGCGCGCGTACGAGGCGCTCGCGCGGCTCGGCGCGGGTGCCGAACTCATCGACGTCTTCGACGACCCCGTGGCCTGTGTGCCGGAGCGCGCCCGCGCCGATCCGCAGCGGCGGCGCGGATTCCGCATCGGCTGCTCGGTCGAGGGGCCCGCGGGCACCGTCCGCCTCGACCTCGCCGTCCAGGCCGAGCCCGAACTGCGCGTCGTGGGGGAGCGGCTGACCCTCGGCGGCCTCGTCCTCCTGGAGACCGCGCTGCGCGACCCGGGGCGGCCCGTGGTCCAGGCGGCCTGGCACACGGCGGGCACGGCGCCCGTGACACGGGCCCCGATGCCCGACGACCGGCTCGGCACGGCGCTCGTACCGCTGCGCGTGGCGGGCTCGACGGACGGGCAGCGCCTGGTGCTCGCCGCCGCCGAACAGGTCGTGGTGGCGCTCCGCTCGGCCTTCGCCTGCGACCCGCGGCCCGGCCGGATGCGCGCCCCGGTGCCCGCCGGGCTCATCGGCGCGGGGCGGCTCCTCGGCGGCTGCGACAACCTCGCCGAGGTCCTGTGGCGCACCCGGGCCGAGTGCGCGGGGCGGCACGCCGCACTCGTCTCCGCCCTGCGCGACGGCTGCGCGGGGCCGGTTGCCGACGTCTTCGCCGAGGAGGCCGAGGACGGTTCGGTCGCGGCCTTCGTGGACCGGGGTGACGGCGTGCGGACCCCGCTCGCGCGCCTGGGCGACGGCGAGCTGCGCTTTCTGGCGCTGACGCTGGTGCTGCTCACCGGCCCCGGGGTGCTCGCCGTCGATCCGGCGGCCGAGGTGCCGGAGGCCTGCCAGACCCTCACGGTCCTCGCCGACGGCCTCGACCACCGCCTGGACGCCCGGCAGTTCCGCGCGCTCGGCGAACTGGCGGCGCACACCTGCGCACGCGGCCACATCCGCCTGGTCGGTGCCGTACGGGACGGCGCGAGCGCGGCCCGCGTCCCCGGCGCCACGGTGGTAGACCTTGAGCCGTGACGGATGAACGTGATGTACAGGGGCTCCAGCGCAGGCTGGCCGAGTTCGCGGCGGCCCGCGACTGGGGGCGCTACCACACCCCGAAGAACCTGGCCGCCGCGCTGAGCGTGGAGGCGTCGGAACTGGTCGAGATCTTCCAGTGGTTGACGCCGGAGGAGTCGGAGCGCGTGATGGCGAGCCCGGACACCGCGCACCGGGTGACGGACGAGGTCGCCGACGTCCTCGCCTACCTCCTCCAGTTCTGCGAGGTCCTGGGGATCGACCCGCTGGCCGCGCTCGACGCGAAGATCGACAGGAACGAGCGGCGGTTTCCGGTGACGGGGGGCTGACGGCGGCGGTTTACGGCGACGGGGGCTGACGGCGGCGGTTTCCGGCTGGGGGGAGCCTGAAGGCGCCCTGCTTGAACGCCGTGTCCCGCAATTTCGTCACTCTACGSAGTTACCGACTTGTCCAAACTCGCTTGGTTGTCCACAGATTTCCGGTCTCCCCTGGCTTTTCGCCCGGATGGGTATCACTCTGGGTAGTGG
>NZ_JASKYR010001282.1:0-1636 GCF_041028215.1 Streptomyces flavofungini | reverse complement strand
CTCCGTGACCGTGCCGACGGCCAGGGCGATGCGCGCGGCGGAGGTGTCGAGGGCGGCGCGGAACAGCTCCTGGTAGCGCTCGCTCGGCTGGTACTCGACCGGCAGCGACTCGGCGTAGTGCGCGCCGCCGCTCTGGATCGCCTCCTCACGCTCCTCGGTGGGCGCTTCGAGGGTCACCTCGGAGAGGTCCTGGAGCAGCCAGCCGACGTCGTCGGGCGCGTACGAGGAGAAGGCGGGGCCGCGGAGCGGTTCGGGGAGCAAGGATGACCTTTCGGGGGCGTGCGGCGCGGGCACGTACGAGGGGACGACGGCCAGCAGGACCCGCGGGACGTGCGCGGAGAGCTGGGCCAGGAGGCCGTCGGGCGCGTGCAGCCCGGTGGTGTCGGCGGTGGAGTCCACGACGGCGACGACCGCGTCGAAGCCGCCGCCCGCGACGTTGTAGGCGAAGCGCGGCCCGGGGCCGTCGGCGGGCTCGTCGTGCGCGGGGAAGACGAGGCGGGTGCGGATCGCGTAGCCGGGGTCGTCGACGGCGAGCACGGGCGACCGGGTGGTGGTGGAGAACCGCACGTCGGCCCCGATGAGCCGCTCAAGCTCCACGCCGAGGGCGAGCGGCGCGTACATCAGCTCCTCGAAGCCGAGGACGAGGACGCGTCGGGCGTCGGGCGGCAGCTCCCCGGCGATCCGGCCCGCCATGCCGGGCAGGGCCTCCTGGAGCCGGGCCCGGTGGGCGGGGGTGAAGCCGTGCCGTCCGCCGTCGGGCACCCCGGCGGGCCACCCGAGGTCGACGCGGACGGCCGGGACCCGTACCTCGCGGGGCCCCGGCACGGCGGCCGTCTCGTGCGCGGCGACCAGCGCCCGCCCCTTCTCCAGGACGCCGTCGGGCAGGCGCACCGTCCCCGCGGCCCGCGTGATCAGGTCGACCCGCGCGCCGATCTCCCCGGCGAACGCGGCGAGGCGCCCCCGGTCCCGCGGCGAGCGCATGTCGACGAGGGCGACGATCACGTACCGCTCGCGGGGGTAGCGCTCGTGCAGGGCGCGGACGGTGTTCAGGACCGTGTTGCCGGTGGAGAACTCGTCGTCGACGAGGACCAGCGGGCCCGCTCCGGCGAGGAGCCGGGGGTCCTCCGGCAGCAGCAGGTGCGAGGTGGCGTGGGAGTGGGACTCCTCGAAGCCGCCCGCGCGCGCGACGCCCTCGACCGGCCGCCGGGTGGAGTGCAGGTAGGGCGCGAGGCCGATGCCGTCGGCGACGGCGTGGCCGAGGCCGGTGGCGGTCTCCGCGTAGCCGAGGACGACCGCGGCGCCCGCCTCGTCGTCGCCGAGCAGCTCCCGCACCCGGACCCCGAGGCCGTGTCCGGCCGCGTACACCACGGAGGGGAGCTGCGGCACGTGCTTGCCGAGCACGTTGGAGACCAGGAGGTGGGCGCGCTTGGGGTTGCGCCGCAGGGCGAGGCCGAGCAGTCCGGGCAGCGCCTCGTCGCCTTCGAGTCCGACTCCGAGCCGCTCGGCGACCCAGCTTCCCGACCACACCGCGCCCTGCGCGGCTTCCGCGGTTTCCGCGTCTTCAGTCACGTACGTCATGTTCCTTGCGTTCGCACCGGTCGCGAGGGCCGGTGGTGAGGGGGGAGTGGGTGAGGGG
>NZ_JASKYR010001281.1:0-1098 GCF_041028215.1 Streptomyces flavofungini | reverse complement strand
CCGGACAACCACTCCACCCAGGCCAGACCACCGCCCCGCTCAAGCCGCACAGCCAACCCGCACGGGCCAGACCACAGTCCCGCGCGAACCAGGCGATCACCCCACCCCAGATCAGGCAATCGCTCCAACCCAGATCAGGCGATCACCCCACCCCAGATCAGGCGATCGCCTCATACAGGCTCCACACGCCGAGTCCCAGCATCAGCAGGGCCGCGATCCTCGTGATGAGCGTCAGGGGCACCCGGCGCATCAGGGCCTTGCCGCCGACGATGCCCAAGCCCGCGACGGCCCAGAGCGCGAGGACGGCGCCGAGGCCGACGGAGAGCGGGTCGTCGTAGCGGGCGGCCAGGTTCGCGGTCATGATCTGCGTCAGGTCGCCGAACTCCGCGACCAGGATGAGCATGAACCCCGCCCCCGAGACCTTCCAGAAGCTCTGGTTCTCGGGCTGCCTGACCTCTTCCTCGTCGTCACCGCCCTTGAGGAGCAGCATCGCGGCCCCCGCGAGGAAGAGCACGCCGGTCAGCGCGTGGACGAGCTGCTGCGGGAGCAGGGTCAGAACACTGCCCGCCGCCACGGCGAGCACCACGTGCACGGTGAAGGCCGCCGCCACTCCGGCGAAGACGTACGAGGCGCGGTAGCGCGTGCCGAGCACGAGCCCGGCGAGAGCCGTCTTGTCCGGCAGCTCGGCAAGGAAGACGACGCCGAAGACGAGCGCCGTCACGCTGATGCTGATCAAGGTTCCTCAATCGGTCGGGGCTGCCCCACCGAGAGTGTTCCACCGCTTCGCGTACGACACCTCGGCACGGCAGCACAAGGAACGCGCGCGTCCGCGCACGTCATGCACTGCTTGCCGAAGGTCTCGCTGGCCTGCCCCTCGCGGGACCTGCCTCCGGGCGCCGGCTCAGACGAGCTGAGCAGTATGTCGACGGTCCGGCGAAGAGCTACTCCCCTTCTGCGCCATCCATCGTACGGGACGCCCGGCCCTTCCCGGCGAGAGCCTTTGCTCAGAGCCTGTCGCCAGAGCGTCCCGGCCCGGCCTCCCGTGAAGCCAGAACGGGTGACCGCCCGAGCCGGACCCCCCGCACCCCACCCAAAAGC
>NZ_JASKYR010001280.1:0-1769 GCF_041028215.1 Streptomyces flavofungini | reverse complement strand
GCGGACGGCGAGCTGGAGCGGCTGAACAGGGCCGCGCAGATCAACACGTTCGGGGGCGGGGTGAGCGAGGTGCAGCGCGAGATCGTCGCGACGACGCGGCTCGGCATGCGGAAGGGGCGCCGGTGAGGGGCGGGGAGCGGGCGCCGGAAGCCGCCGGGGACACTCTCGCGTACGCGGAGCTGAAGGCGTTCGAGGGGCGGGCCGCCGCAGTGGCGGGACGCGGCAAGGACCCGGTCAACGCGTCCATGATCAGGCACTGGTGCGAGGCCATGGGCGACGCGCACCCGGCGTACACCGGTCCGGACCAGGTGGCGCCCCCGACGATGCTCCAGGCGTGGACGATGGGCGGGCTCTCCGGGCACGAGGGGCGCTCGGACGCGTACGACGCGCTGCTCGCCCTCCTCGACGGGGCGGGCTACACCTCGGTGGTCGCCACCGACTGCGAGCAGGAGTACGTACGGGCACTGCGGCCCGGCGATTCGATCACCTTCGACGCGGTGATCGAGTCGGTGTCCGAACGCAAGACGACCAAGCTGGGCACGGGGCACTTCGTCACTACGCGGATGGACGTCAGGGCGGACGGCGAACTCGCGGGCACGCACCGCTTCCGCATCCTGAAGTACGCCCCGGCCAAAAAGCATGGTGTTGCCGGTGAGCGCGGCTCCGCCGGGCGTCGCGAGGCGGTCGGCAGGCGGCCCCGGCCCGTGATCAACCGCGACAACGCGGGTTTCTGGGAGGGCGTCGCGGCCCACCGGCTGCTGATCCAGCGCTGCGGCGACTGCGGCGTGCGGCGCTTCCCCTGGCTGCCGGGGTGCAACGCCTGCGGCTCCGCCGAGTGGGACACCGTGGAGGCGAGCGGTGAGGGCACGGTCTACTCGTACGTCGTGATGCACCATCCGCCCTTCCCCGCCTTCGATCCGCCGTACGCGGTGGGCCTCGTCGAACTGGCCGAGGGGGTGCGGATCGTCAGCAATGTCGTCGGGGTGCCGTACGACAAGGTGCGGATCGGCATGCCGGTGCGGCTGGAGTTCCTGCGGGTGGACGAGGAGCTGGAACTGCCGGTGTTCCGGGCGCTCGCCGACGCCGCTTCCGAAGGCGGGAGCTGACCATGGACTTCACGCTCACCGAGGAGCAGGACGCCGCCCGTGGACTGGCCGCGGAGATCTTCGGGGATCTGGCCACGCCGGACCGGCTCGCGGCGGCGGGCACCGGTTCGGACGCCGAGCTGTTCAAGGCGCTCTGCGCGGCGGGGCTGCCGGACGCGGTGGCGGACCTCGGGCTGCTCGGTCTCGTACTGCTCCTCGAAGAGCAGGGCAGGGTCACCGCCCAGGTGCCGTTCGCGGCGAGCTGCGTCTACGGCCTCCTCGCCGTCACCGCCCACGGCACCGCCGAGCAGCGGGCACGGCTGCTGCCCGCGCTGCGGCAGGGCACGGTTGTCGTCACGGGGGCGTTTCCGGCGCGGGGCGGGGTGCGGGCGGCGTCGG
The DNA here is from genome assembly GCF_041028215.1 of Streptomyces flavofungini. Lineage (GTDB taxonomy): Bacteria > Actinomycetota > Actinomycetes > Streptomycetales > Streptomycetaceae > Streptomyces > Streptomyces flavofungini_B. The sequence goes on along the minus strand of NZ_JASKYR010001280.1, from coordinate 285 downwards.
ACGGAGTGCGGGCGTCGGACGGAGTGCGGGCGGCGGCCGCGGGCGGGCATGTCGGGGGGCTGTGGGGCTCGGTCCCGTGGGTGCCCTGGCTGCGGGACGCCACGCATGTCCTGGTGGCCGCCGCCGATCAGGTCCGCACACCAACCAGCGGGAGCAGTTCGGGCGCCCGCTCGCCGCCAGGCAGGCGGTGCAACTGCGGGCGGCGGACGCGTACATGGACACCGAGGTGATCCGGGTCACCGCCTATGACGCGGCCTGGCGCAGGGACGCGGGCCTGCCGTACGC
>NZ_JASKYR010000128.1:0-14825 GCF_041028215.1 Streptomyces flavofungini | reverse complement strand
GTCCTGGACCGGGTCCGGGACATCCCCCTCTACCGCGCCTGCGTCGAGCGCGGCGACTTCCCGATCCTGGAGAAGCCCGCGATAGCCGACGGCTTCCCCGACAACTGGATGACCCCCGAGCTGGCCCGCGCCCTGGAGACCGGCGAGGCCGAGTTCGTGCTCTCCACCGGGACCAACCACGCCCGCATGCGGCTCATCCGCCCGCCGTACTTCCTGCTCCACTCCTACTACCGCCTCTGGAGCGAGCACCCCGAGCTCGGCGCGTGCTGGCACGACGGGGCCAAGCGGATCTCCCTGACCACCGTCCTCGCCACCGAGCACGTCGCCCGCGTCAACGCCCGCAAGCCGGGCGCCACACCCGGCGAGCGCTGGCTCGACGACCGCACGCTGTACCTCAACCGCCGCCTCGACCCCGCCGCATGGGACCGCGCCGAGGTGGAGCGCATGCTCGCCGAGATCCGGGAGACCGCCGCCGCGCACCCCCGGGGCTCCTATCTCCTGGACTGCTCCGGCTACCACCTGGCCCATCTCGTCACCAAGGTCACCCAGTGGGATCTGTGGGACGCCTTCCCGCCCCCGACCGGCATCGTCCACGCCTACGAGTACACGCCCCACAACGTCCGCGCGGAGCTGCGCGCCCGCTTCGGCTGCCCCGTCATCGACCTCTTCGGCAGCACCGAACTGGGATACCTCTTCTACAGCGAGGCCGACGGCTCCTACCGCCCCTACCTGGACGGCATGAGCGTGGAGCTGATCCCGGTGGAGCCCAACAGCGGCATCCACAGCCTCATCGTCACCAGCGTCCGCAACCCGTACATGCCGCTGGTCCGCTACCGCTCCGGCGACTGCGTCCGCACCGTCGACGGCAGCACCGACCCACGGCGGATCGCCTCCTTCTGCGGGCGCGAGAAGGAACTGCTCGCCACTCCCGGCGGCCCCGTCGCCCAGGCCGACCTGGACGCCCGCGTCGCCCGCGTCAGCTCCCGCGTGTTCCTGCAACAACTGAGCCTGACGGGCGATGACGCCTGCCTGCTGTCGTACACCACGTTCACCGGGACGCCTCTGACGCCGGACGAGAACCGCGAACTCGCCGCGTCCGTGGCCGAGTTGACCGGCCGGACATGCGGGGTGGAGCACCGCGCCCACCTGCCCGTCGGACGCTCGGGCAAGTACGCCTGGCTGATCCCGTGACACCTCGAAGCCCCCGACAGGAGCCGGTCATGCCCCGCACGACGCCCCCCACCGCCGAAGAGCTGCTCGGCAGCGGCCTGCACGAGGAGGTGGTCCGGCACTTCACCACGCCGCCCGGCGCGCCGGACACCGCCCTCGTCACCGACCAGGTCCGCGAGTGTCTGCGCTACCTCTATCTGATCTCCCGCCACCCCGACCGGCTCGGTGGTCTCTTCCTGCCCGTGGAGCAGGACATCGACGAGATCTGGCACTACCTGATCCTCCAGACCCGCGAGTACCGCGAACTGTGCGAACAGCGGCTGCCCGGCGGCCACTTCATCCACCACCGCAGCATCTCCTACGACGCCTACCAGGCGGCCCCGGGCCGCGAGACGGCCGCCGAGGAGGCGCTGCGCTGGATTCCCCTCTACACCGCCGCGTTCGGCCCCTTCGACGAGGCGGCGCTCCCGCACTGGACGGTCGTACGGTTCCTGCACGAGGAACTCGGCCTCTCCCTCGCGGAGATCACGGCGGCGGGCGAGGCGGAGGCGCCGGTACGAGGAGCGGCGTGACCGCGACCGCCGCGCGGGCCGGAGAGGCGGCGGCGCCCGAGGTCCTGCGGCGCACGCTGACCGTCCTCGTCGTCTCGCAGGCGCTCGGCGGCGCGGGCATGGCCGCGGGCATCACGGTCGGCGCGCTCCTCGCCGAGGACCTGCTCGGCTCCACGGGCCTCGCCGGGCTGCCGACCGCGCTGTTCACGGCGGGCGCGGCCCTCGGCGCCGCGGTGATCGGGCGGGTCTCGCAGCGCAGGGGGCGGCGCCCCGGCCTCGCCCTCGGCCACGGCGCCGCCGCGCTCGGCAGCGCGGGCGTGGTCGCGGGAGCGGCCGCTCAGTGGGCGTGGCTGCTGCTCGTCTCGCTGTTCGTGTACGGGGCGGGCACGGCCACCGGCCTGCTCGCGCGGTACGCGGGCGCCGACCTCGCACCGCCCGAGCGGCGCGGGCGGGCCACCGGCCGCGTGCTGCTCGCCACGACCCTTGGCGCCGTCGCGGGGCCCAACCTCGTGGGCCCCACGGGCTCCCTCGCCGAGGCCTGGGGCATCCCGCGGCTCGCGGGCCCCTTCCTGCTGGCCGCGGTCGCCTACGCCGCCGCCGGTCTCGTCCTGCTGCTCTGGCTGCGGCCCGACCCGCTGCTCCTGGCCCGCGCCGCCCAGCGGCACGAGCCGGTGACCGCCCGGGCAGAGGGCGCCTCCGGCCGCTTCGCCCCCGGCGTCGTCACCGGCGCCACCGTGATGATCACCGCTCAGCTCGTGATGATCGCCGTGATGACGATGACGCCGGTCCACATGGCGGGGCACGGTCACAGCACCCAGGCCGTGGGGCTCGTCATCGCGCTGCACGTCGGCGCGATGTTCCTGCCGTCTCCGCTGAGCGGCCTGCTCGCCGACCGCTTCGGACGACTGCCGGTGGCGGCGGCCTCCGGTGCCGTCCTGCTCGGCGCGGGGCTGCTCGCCGGTCTCGCGCCGCCGGGCGGCGTGTTCTGGCCCGCCTGCGCGCTCGTCGTCCTCGGGGTGGGCTGGAACCTCGCCCTGGTCAGCGGCACGGCCCTGATCACCGACGCGGCCCCGGCCCAGAGCCGTGCGTCCGTACAGGGCCTGGTCGATGTGGGCATGTCCCTCGCGGGCGCGACGGGCGGCATGGCCTCCGGCCTGGTGGTGGCGGGCGGCGGCTATCCGCTCCTCGCCGTGGCGGCGGGCGCCCTCGCCCTCGCGGTGATCCCGGTGGTGGCCGTGCGGGGGCGCGGGGCCGGTCCGGGGGCCCCGGAACATGGGCTATGATTGATCTTGAGCTCGCCGCCGGACAACCGGTGGCAGGCCAGGCGTTGGTGGTCCAAGGAAAGGCGCCCCACTTCCTGTGGGGAGATGCAGGTGCAAGGCCTGCCCAGCGCTCGACCGACCCCGGTCTCCGGCACGGAGACCGGGGTCTTCTCATGCCGCTAACGGCTGCGCTTGCAGTCCCGGGTGTCGAGCAGTGCCCAGGCGCCGCCTTCGTCCGAGTACTCCTCGATCGTGAAGCGGTCCTCGTCAACGCGGGTGATCTCGGGTCCTGGCGGTGACCCGCCGCTCCGCGCCGCCGGTCACGTAGGAGCCGGTGAAGGTGAGGCGCCCGCCGCGCCAGCCGGGGGACGCCGAAGTGCCCCGTGTGCCCACGTCGTCGAAGTAGTAGGAGACGAACCGCGCGTCGACGCGGTCCCAGCCGAGCACCCAGCTCCCCCTGGTCCGCTGCCGCTCCCCGGGACGCAGGTGCGTCAGATCCAGCTCGTAGAAGTGGCCGCCCAGGATGGGGCGGGCGCGGGCGGTGAGGACCGAGCCCGCCGCGCGGCCGAGGCAGCGCAGGGAGCCGAGCAGGAAGTCGAGTTCGCGCATGCGCCGGGAGGGCGGGAGCACACCCGTCGGCGCCGCCCGTGACACCGTTCTGTTCGCCGTCAGCACCATGACCGTCCATCCAGAAATCGACCGGAGTCGCCGTACCCACTCGTCCCCGCGCAGGAGGAACATCGGCACACCATCGCCTCTCCATGACCGCCTGACGGTCTTTCACGGCCGGAAGAGAGCCATACGCGGTAGTGGATCGACCCTGAAGACCGACCCGGAAAGGGCCGTGACCCTGTGTTCACCGGCGCTTCACCTCAGCCCGCACCGTCCGGCGGCAAGTCTTCATGCGGAGATCACAGACTCTGCGCGTCCGGTTCCCGGCCCCTCCCGAAGGGACATCTTCCGTGGTCACCCCCCATCCCCGGTCGGCGGCGCTCGCCCTGGCCACCGCCGTCGTGTCGCTCGCCGCGCTCGCCGTGCCGCTCCAGGTGCTCGCCGCCCCGGCTCGGGCGAAGGAGGCGCTGCCCTTTGTTACGGCGCGCGCCGAGACCCCGGCCCTGCACGACGACGAGGCGGGCGGCGAAGCCGACGCCGACGACCCGGCGATCTGGCGCGACGCCGCGCACCCGGACCGCAGCCTGGTGATCGCCACCGCCAAGCAGGGCGGACTGCGCGTCTACGACCTCGACGCCCGCGAGGTGCAGTCCCTGCCCGCGCCCGCCGCGCCGGGTCCCGGCCACGCCCCGGGCCGCTACAACAACGTCGACCTCGTGCACGGACTGCGCCTCTCCTCGGGCACCGCCGATCTCGCCGTGACCAGCGACCGCGGCACCGACCGGCTCCGCTTCTACCGCGTCGACGGCGGCCGCCGCGGCGGACCCCTCACCGATGTGACGGACCCGTCGGCCCCGCCCGTCTTCTCCACCTCCCAGGAGGAGATCGACGAGCAGCGCACCGCGTACGGCCTGGCCACCTGGACCGACCGGGCGACGGGGCGCTCCTACGCCCTGGTCAGCCGGCGGGAGCGGACGAGCATAGCCCTGCTTGAGATCACCCCGGCCGCCGGTGGCACGGTGGGCTACCGCAAGGTCCGCACCCTCGACCTGCCCGCCGGCTTCCGGCTCCCGAACGGCACTTCCTGGTCACCCTGCGCGGAGCCCGGCGAACTCCCGCAGGTCGAGGGCATGGTCGTGGACCCGGCCGACGGCACGCTGTACGCGGGCCAGGAGGACGTCGGCATCTGGCGGCTCCGCGCCGACCTCACCGGCAGGCCGAAGCTGATCGACAAGGTCCGCGAGTACGGCGTCCCCGGCACCTACGACGAGGAGAACGAGGAGTGTGCCGCGGGCGCCGACCCCGGCTACGGCGGCAAGCGGATCACGGCCGACGTCGAGGGCCTCACCCTCCTCACCGAGAAGGACGGCGACGGCCACCTCCTCGCCTCAAGCCAGGGCGACAACACCTTCGCCGCCTACGACCGCGAGGTGTCCGACGCCAACGAGTACGAGGGCGGCTTCCGCGTGACCGCGGCCTCCGGCGCCCTGGACGGTTCGGAGGAGTGCGACGGGGCCGCCGTGCTCAACGCGCCGCTGGGGGCCAGGTTCCCGCGCGGTCTGCTCGTCGTGCAGGACGGCCACGACGCGCCGGGCGAGGGCGGACGCCCCTCCACCAACTTCAAGTTCGTGGACCTCGGCAAGGTCGAGGACGCCCTCCACGACTGACGTCGCCCCGCAGGGCGTACCGGTCCGCGCGGTCCTTCAGCGCGGCAGGCCCGCGCGTCGTGACCGCGCGGTGGAGACGAGTTCGGCCACCGTCGCCAGTTTGACCCGGGGACGGCCCGCGGCCTCGCCGCGGGCCACCTCGGCCCGCTCGATCGCGGCGAGGCCCCGGGCGTCGACCACCTGGCGGTTGCGGCGGCGCGCCAGGCGGTGGAAGGCGCGCACCGGCTGCCGGGGAGCGGGCAGGGTGCCCGCGACCGCGTCGGCGAGGAGGGTCGAGACCGTTTCGGCGGCGCAGCTGCGGTTGGCGCCGATGCCGCCGGTGGGGCCGCGCTTGATCCAGCCCACGACATAGGTGCCGGGGCGTCCCGCCACCCGGCCCTTCTCGTGCGGCACGGTGCCGGTGCCCTCGTCGAAGGGCAGATCGGCCACCGGCAGGCCCCGGTAGCCGATCGCGCGCAGCAGCAGGCCCGCCCGCAGGGTGCGCTCCCCCGTCCCGGACGCGATGCGCACGGCGTCCACCCGATCCTCGCCGACCGCCTCGACGGGTGTGCTGTGGAAGCGCAGGACGATGCGCCTGCCCGGCCCGGGCGGCCGCTCCCAGTCCACGGCGGTGCGGGGGACGTCGCTCAGGACGGCCGCCTTGTCCCTCGGGCCCGCCGCGTCGACGGCGGCGGCGATCCGCGGGTCGTGGTCGTCGACGGCCAGTTCCACCTCCGGCAGGTGCTTCAGCGCGAGGAGTTCGGACCGGGTGTAGGCGGCGTGTTCGGGGCCGCGCCGGGCGACCAGGACGACCTCGCGCACCTTGCTCGCGCGCAGCGCCGTCAGGGCGTGGTCCGCTATGTCGGTGCGGGCGAGGGTGTCGGGGTCGGCGAGCAGGATGCGTGCCACGTCCAGGGCGACGTTGCCGTTGCCGATCACGACGACGCGCTCGGCCGACAGGTCCACGGTGTCCGGCGCCGCGTCGGGGTGGGCGTTGTACCAGGCGACGAACGCGCTCGCGGAGAGGGAGCCGGGCAGGTCCTCGCCCGGCACGCCGAGGCGCCGGTCGGCGGAGGCGCCCACCGCGTAGATGACGGCGTCGTGGTGGTCGGCGATCTCCTCGGTGGTGACGTCGGTGCCCACGTCGAGCCCCAGGTGCATCCGTACCCTCGGGTGCGCGTGGAAGCGCGCGAAGGTGTCGCCGACCCGCTTGGTCGCGGGGTGGTCGGGAGCCACTCCGTAGCGCACGAGGCCGCCCGCCACCGGCAGCCGGTCGATCAGCGTGATCTCGGCGCCGGTGTGCAGGAGCAGGTCCTGCGCGGCGTACATCCCGGCGGGTCCCGTGCCGACGACGGCTATCTTCAGCGGCGCGAAGTCGGCGGGCAGGACACGGGGGAAGGAGGGCTCGCCCCAGGCGTGGAAGTTGGGCCCCGCGGGCTCGGGGGCGGGTTCCTCGCCGCTGAAGTACTCCGCGTTGATCGCGGCGTACTCGCGCTGGGCGGCGGGCAGCCTGTCCACCGGGAAGATGGCGTCGACCGGGCAGGCGTCGGCGCAGGCGCCGCAGGCGATGCAGGTCCGGGGGTCGATGTGCAGCATCTCGGTGCTGCCGAACGCCCGCTCCTGCGGAGTGGGATGGATGCAGTTGACCGGGCACACCGCGACGCAGGTGGCGTCGTTGCAGCAGGTCTGGGTGATGACGTAGGTCATGTTCGTGGACTCGGCTCGGCTCGGACCCGTCGGCTCGGCTCGGCCGGAACGGATCGGTCGGAACGGAACGCTCGGAACGGAACGGCTCAGATGAGGTGGGCGCGCTTGTAGAAGACGAGGGCCGGCTTGGTGAGCAGCCCGCACGAGGCCAGGAACTCCATGAGCCCGGCGCAGCTCGACCGCATCATCGACTTGTGGTGCTCGTTGGCCTTCGCCTCGGCGAGGGCGCGCCGCTCGTCGAGCCCGGCGTTCGCGTACACCTTGCGGTTCACCATGCTGGTGACGATGACGTACGACGCGATGGCGATGACCAGGGCGTTGAACTGGCGGCGGGCCCGTCCCGCGCCCGCGAGGTGCTTGCGGGTCTGTTCGCGGGCGAACTTCATGTGCCGTGATTCCTCGACGACATGGATGTTGTTGATGGTGCGCACGAACGGCACGACCCGCTCGTCCCGCATCCAGTCGCGCTGCATGACGTCGAGCACCTCTTCGGCGACGAGGATCGCGGCGTACGCGGCCTCACCGAAGGCGATCGACTTGAACACCCTGCCCAGCTCGGTCGCGAACCGGTGCGGGCGGTAGGGCGGCGCGCCCAGCTTCTCGGCGCCGCGGGCGAACATGATGGAGTGGCGGCACTCCTCGGCTATCTCCGTGAGCGCCCACTGGACCTCGGCGCTGGTGGGGTCCTTGGCGTAGACGTCGCGCAGCACCATCTGCTGGAGGATCATCTCGAACCAGATGCCGGTGCTGGCGACCGAGGCGGCCTCCTGCCGGGTCAGCTCCTTGCGCTGCTCCTCGGTCATCTCCCGCCAGTAGGCGGTTCCGTAGAGCGTGCTCCACTCCGGGCTGGCGCCGTGGAAGCCGCGGTCGAGCGGCGTCTCCCAGTCGACCTCGGTGGCCGGGTCGTACGCGAGGACGGCGGCCGAGTCCAGCAGCCGCCGGGCGATGTCGCCCTCGGAAGGGGTGTCCTGTGTGCTCGGCCGAACAGTGCTGCTTGCCATTGCTGCGGCTCCTTGACTCAGACGTGGGGACAGAGGAGGTCGCGGTGCATGGCTGCGGTGCATGGCATGGGCACGCCACGACCCCCTTGTTAGACAGACGGTATAACAAGGGGGTCCGCGTGCCTACCCTGGAGTAAGAACCAGTGGCGGGAGATACGTGAGTGCGGCAACGGGTCAGCTGTGGCTCAGCTGCTCCTCCGTACCGCTGGGCCGCGCGACGGGCGGCGTCCAGCGGATTCTGGTGCTGCACGCCGAGACCACGAGCGCCGAGGCGGCGACCGCCGCGAAGCCCCAGACCAGACTGCTCGCGTGGGCGATGAAGCCGATCAGCGGCGGCCCGGCGAGCAGCCCCGTCGTCCCCATGGCCGCGACCAGGGTCAGCGAGTCCGAGCCCTGCCCCGCCGCCGCCACGTACACGCACGGGGTGACGGCCGCGATGCCGAGGCCGACGCAGGCGAAGCCGAGCAGGGCGGGCACCAGACCGCCGCTCACCAGCGCGAGGAGCAGCCCGGCACCGGCCAGGGTGCTGCCGAACAGGACCACACGGCCGTCACCGAAGCGGCTGCGCCAGCCGTCGGCGAAGAGCCGGGCGACCACCATCATCCCGGAGACGACGGCGATGCCCAGGGGAGCCAGCCGCTCCGACGCGTCGGCGACGTCCTCCAGATAGAGCGCCGACCAGTCGTTCATGGCGCCCTCGGTCACGGTGCCGAAGGCCATCGCGACGCACATCCACAGCGTCATGGCGGACGGCATCGTCGATGTGCGCGCCTTCCTGGAGTCCTTCTTCCGCTCCTTCTCCTGCTCCCCGGCCGTCTCCGGCTTCCCCGCGGCGGCCGGTTCGTCCGCCAGAAGACCGGTGCGCGCCACCGCCACGAGCAGGAACAGGAGTGCGGCCGCCGCGCCGAAGTGCGCGGTCACCGTGGTGGTCACCCCGTTCATGCCGGAGGCGAGCAGTGCGGCGAGCAGCGAGCCACCGCTGAACGTCGCGTGCAGCCGGGCCATGGCGTTGCGCTCGTACCGGCTCTCCAGAGCGGCGCCCTGCGCGTTCATCGCCACGTTGAGGCAGCCCACGAGCACCCCGTCGACGCACATGACGAGCAGCGCCACCGGGTAGTTCGGCGCCGCGGCGAGGGCGAGCAGGACCAGGGCGAGGCAGAGCGCCGACAGGAGCGCGAGGCGCTGCGAGCCCAGGCGCCGCATCAGGGCCGCGACCAGGGGGAACGACGWCCGCGGCGCCSACACCGGCGGCCATGAGCAGCACGCCGACCTCCGCCGCCGTCAGACCGAGGTCGGCCTTGATGGCGGGAATCCGCGCCGCCCACGTGGCGTACTGGAAGCCGAGCGAGCAGAACAGGGCCGCGATCGCCAGCTGTCCGCGGTGGAAAGGATCACGTACGCGGAGCACCCGCATCAGCCCACTTCTTCGTTGCTTCGCACGGTGCCGGTCCGTCCGGCACCGCCCTGGACATGTAGACGGCCGTCGGGCCGTACCCGGCGGGGACCGCGGCCCCCTGGTCGGCGGTGTATCCCCGCCGCGCCCAGTACCGGTCGCTGCCGCCGACGGCCACCAGGGAGATCCGCTCGTAGCCCCGCGCACGGGCCGCGGCGGTGAGTCCGTCGAGCAGATGGCGGGCGAGCCCCCGCTGCCGCAGTTCCTCGGCCACGACGATGTCGTGCAGATGCAGATTGCGCGAGGTGGTGGCGGTGGCGGCCGGTTCCCGCTCCGGGCTGTGCAGGTCCGGGTAGCGCGTCTCCGGATACGGCAGGGCCAGCAGATAGCCCGCGAGCCGGGAGCCGTGGTCCAGCGCGAAGCAGGTGTCCGGCGAGGCGAGCGCCCTGGACCGCAGCGCGTCCCGCCCCTCGGAGAGACCGAGCGGCGTGTACGTACGGGCTTCGAGCGCCACGACGGCGTCCCAGTCGTCCTCGGCGATGCGGCGGACCCGTACCGGACGGCCGGTGGGCGCGGCGAGCACCCTGCCGCCGCTCACTCGTCCGCACCGTCGGTGAAGGTGCAGGCCAGCGGGCCGAAGCCGTTGAAGCCCCGGGTCATGTAGCTGGTCGCGTAAGCGCCGCTGGACAGGACCCACACCGGGTCGCCCGAGGCCAGTTCCTCGGGCACCGCCACCAGGCCGTGCCGGTGGGAGAAGGCGTCGTCGCTGTCGCAGGTCGGGCCCGCCACGACGGCGGGCACGGACGCGGCGCCGTGGTGCGTGGGAAAGACCAGGCGGTACTGCAACTGGTCCATTTCATAGAGGCCGTTGAACTTGCCGCAGCTCAGATAGAGCCAGTGCTGCGGTTCGCCGTCGGGGCGGCGCCGCGCGGCGAGCCGGGAGACGTGGGCGCGGATGGCGCCGTGGTCGGCGATGAGGTGGCGGCCGGGCTCGATGACGAAGCCGAGCCGGTGCCCCGGTATCCTCCCCAGCCGCGCCATGCCCTCGCGGATCACCGCGAAGATCTTGTCCATCGGGGGGTCGAGCGGTCTGCCGTGCGTGTCGCGGTAGCCGAGCGCGGGCAGCCCGCCGCCGAGGTTGACGTGGTCGAGGGAGATGCCGCGCGCGGACAGGGCGGTCAGCACATCGGCGATGAGGTCGCAGGCGCCGCTCCAGGCGTCCGCCGTCATCTGCTGGGAGCCGACGTGCACGGAGAGCCCGGCGGGGGTGAGGCCCAGCTCTCGTGCCTTGTCCAGGATGGCGACGGCGTCGGCGGGCGCACAGCCGTACTTGTTGCTGAGCCCCCAGAGCGCACCCTCCCCCGTGGTCGCGAGCCGGCAGAACACCCGGGCGCCGGGCGCGTGCCGCGCGATGGCCGCCAGGTCCTCCAGGCTGTCGGTGGCGAAGTCCGTGATGCCGAGGCGGTGCGCGTCGGCGATGTTCCGGTCGGACTTGACGGTGTTGCCGTAGTGCATCCTGTCGACCGGCACTCCGGCCCGCAGTGCCTGCTCGACCTCGTGCGGGCTCGCCGCGTCGACGCCGCAGCCGCGCTCGGCCAGGCGGCCGAGCACCTCGTCGACCGGGCAGGCCTTCATGGCGAAGCGCACGGCGACGCCGGGCAGTTCACGGCGGAGCGCCTCGTAGGCGCCCTCGATCCCCGCCAGGTCCAGGACGATCCCGTCGCCGTCGGCGGCGGCCAGGGCGTCGAGGAGCCGTGGCGCGGCACCCGGGCCCGTGGCGGGCCGCGGCGCGGTCCCGCACATCATCGTGGCGCTCACGCGGGCCGCCCCGCCGTCAGGTGCGCACCGCTGTCCCGTGCCGCCCGCATCAGCGGCTCCCAGGCCTTGGTGAGCAGGGCGAAGTCCTCGATGTCGCCGCGTGCCTCGGCGAGGAGGCGCTCGCGGCGGGCGGCGAGGAGATCGGCGAAGTGCGCGTACCGCCCGCCGAGGCGGCGGTAGGCGGCGTCGATCCGGTCCAGGCGCCGCACGTTCCCCGCCCGGTCGAGCGTCGCGCTCTCCCTGGCGAGTTCGCTGATCACGGAGGCCCGGACGTGCCCGTCGCCGTCGAGCAGGGCCTCCCCGGCCGCCGCCATCCGGTCGTAGATGAAGTTGAAGTACAGCATCGACAGGAAGAACTTCACGAAGCGCGTCTGGTACGCGAGGAAACCGGCGTCGGTCCTGCGTTCCGCGGTGTAGTAGTTGACGATGTTGCGGTTGTGCAGGACGCCGGGCAGGGCGGCGTCGTGGACCAGGTGGATGAGGAAGTAGTCGCTGCCGATGGTGTCGGTCGCGGGCGGCAGCGGCACGCGCTCGTGCACCCCGTGGAAGGCGATGTTGCACATGTCGACGCGCATCGGGTCGACCAGGCCAAGGGTCGTTCGGTCGCCGGTGAAGGGCTCCGAGCCCGCACCCCGGAAGGAGTCCTCGACCAGGTCGCGCTTCTGCTGCTCCGACCAGTCGTCCGGCGCCCAGAGGCTGACCACGTCGTGGTAGGCCTCGGGGTCGAGGCCGCGGATCTCGCTGATGTCGACGGAGAGCTCGCCCACGAAGGAGCTGCCCACCATCGCCACGTTCTTGTGCGCGTGGCGCGGTTCGAGCGTGGTCTCGACGGCGCCGTGCGCCGCGTCGGCCGCACGCCTGCCGAGGCTCGCCAGCTCGTGGTGGACGGGGAAGACGGGTTCGCCCTCGAACTCCTGGTAGCGGCTGTCGGAGTCCCTGCGGTGCACGGACTCGCAGCCCAGGGCCGCGGCGATGAGGAAGGCGCGGTTGGTGCAGGCGCCGTAGGAGACCGTCGCCGGGAGCATCAGCTCCAGCATCAGCTCGGGCTTGGCGACGTCGGCGCGGCCGATCACCCGGCTGAGGAAGGCGCGCTGCTCCGGCTCCCCGAGGTGGTGGACGCTGATACGCGGGTTCTCGGGCAGCGCCCGGACGGCCGCCGCGTGGGCGGCGAACGTGGCCGGGTCCGAGGAGTCGAGGATCAGCAGGTGCACCTCGACGTCGAAGCGGCCGGTGGCGTACGCCGCCTCCTCGCCGATCGCCGCGATGGTCTGGGGGCAGGCCCTGTTGGTGGGGAGGGTCAGGCAGACTCTGCGCATGCGGCTTCCCCGATCGGCTGGTCGAGGTCCGTGCCGTGCCACGACTTGAGGCCGAGCAGCTTGGCGCCGAGGTCGTTCAGGGCGGCGGTGCCGTAGCGCAGGGCCTCGGGCTTGTCGGCGTCGCCGAGGAGCGTGGCGTTCCACTCCGGGGTGCTGAGGTTGCTCCAGGAGTCGATCCGCGAGCGGCGGAGCTCCTCGTGGCCTTCGAGCGCGGGCATCATCGAGAGGTACTGCACGGCCCTGACACCGTTCTCGGAGGTGTTGGGGGCGACGCCGTGGGCGAGCAGGCCGTTCCAGATCAGCAGGTCACCGGCCGCCAGCTCGGGCCGGATGACGGGCATGTCGTCCTGGTCGATCGCGGGGCGGATGGGGTCGCGGCCGTCCGGCTGGAGGGCCTTCCACCGGTCGAAGCGGCGGAACAGCTCGGGGCAGCACTGGAAGCCGCCGTGCTCGTGCCGGGTGTCGTCCAGGGCGATGATGCCCTGCACGCGCTGGGGCAGGATGCCGAGGCTGGTGTCGATGTCCCAGTGCAGGTTGATGTCGAAGCCGCGCTCGGTGGGGGCGATCAGCGAGCGGGAGCGGTTCCTGACGTTGGGCGGGTTGAGGTTGAGCCGGTCCAGGGTGACCCAGAGCTCCTCGCAGTCCCAGACGTCGGCGAAGGCGTCGTACACCCGCTGGGTCTGCCTGCTGTCCCATATGAGCTGGTGGTGGTAGGCCTCGACGAAGCCGTAGATGTGCAGCTCGCGGTCGAGGTCCGAGCGGAACTCGCGCTCCTCGTACCAGGTGTCGGGGCGGCCCCGGTCGAGTCCCTGGAACTCCCAGGCGAAGTCGAGGAGGTTCTTGGCCGACTCGGCGGGGATCGCCTGCTTCACGACGATGTAGCCGTACGTCTGCCAGAAGGCGAAGTCCTCCTCGGACAGCACCTTCAGGGGGCGGGTCTTGGTCAGGTCCCGCAGCTGGGTCTGGGCCAGGTAGGTGTCCCCGTCGGCGCTGAAGTACGGGACGTCGGAGGCGGCTCGGTGGAGGTAGCGGTCGGGCGCTGGCATGTGGTGCTCCAAGGTTCGGTTCTCGTCCGGCACCGATGGGCGGGCGCGGCGAGTCCCAGCCGCCCCTCGTCGAACTTGCGTACCACCAAAATGGACTAGACCAACTACCGCTGTCAACAATTGACTTGGGCGCCTTGTGGGGCAAAACGACGATATTCGCCCCTCATTCACACGCCCGTCACGTGCGGATCCGGCGAACATACGGTGCTTGAATCCCGTACGGAAAGGGGCAGTTGGGGCACCGGAACGGGCACCTGAGTGCATTGACGGCCCGCGGATCCCGGTTCAGGGTGTTGCGCACCTCCGGTAATCCCACGCTCGCGAGGAGAGGCTCCTGTGATGCGCATGATGCGAAGACGCGCCTTCGTCCGTGGACTCGCCGCCGCCGGTGCGGGGGCGGCTCTGCCGCTCCCCCTGGCCGGTGCCGCCACCGCCCGGCCCTCGTCGGCCCCGGCCCGGTCCTCGTCCGCCGCCTGGCAGGAGGTGGCGGCACCCGCGGGGAGGCCCGCCGCCCACCTCGTCGCGGTGGCCGCCGCCGGGCCGGGCCGCGCCTGGGCCGTGGGCGAGCAGGGCCGCTACGGAGGCACCCTCGGCACCCCCATGGCCCTGAGCTGGAACGGCACCGCCTGGTCGGCCGCCGACCTCTCCCACCTGGCCTACACCGGCGGCCTGCGCTCCGTCGCCACCGACCCCGCCGGCTCCGCCGCCTGGGCCCTCGGCACCAGTACCGCCGGACACGACCAGCTCCTCGCCTGGGACGGCACGACCTGGCGGGAGAAGGCGTTCCCCGGCCGCGGCGAGGCGGGGACGAGACTGACGGCCGTCGCCGCAGGACCCGACGGCACCTTCTGGGTGGCGGGGCGGCACGGCGACCGGGCGGGGCTGCTGCGCGGCGGCGGCACGGCCTGGCGCTGGTGCCGTCCGCTGCCGGACCCGGCCGCGCCCACACCGTCCGGGGTGCGGGTCACGCCCGGCGGTGAGGTGTGGGTCTTCGGCGACGTCATCGCCCGCTGGGACGGCGCCTGGACGGTGGTGCCCCGCACCATCGGCATCCGCGCCTCGGTCTCCGGCCTGCTGCCCGTGGCCCACGACGACATCTGGCTCACCGGCTTCTCGTACGGGGTGGGCGGACCGCCCGGCAAACCGCCCTCGGTCGTGCTCCAGCACTACGACGGCACGGAGTGGACCTCGGTGAGCGCCCCGTTCGCCGTGGGCCTCCTGAGCGGCATCACGGCCGACGCCGCGGGCAGGCCGGACCGGATCTCCGGCTGGGACTTCTGGGACCAGAAGCGCGCGCACTACC
>NZ_JASKYR010001279.1:0-1010 GCF_041028215.1 Streptomyces flavofungini | reverse complement strand
CCCCCGCCGTCCGTCCCGAGCCCGTCGCCCCCGTGAGCAAGGCCGCCGCACGCGGCGCCACCCGGCCCGGCGACCGGATCTTCCTCGGCTTCTCCCGGGGCTCCGGCATCGCGCTCCTCGTGATCATGGCCGCCATCGCGGCGTTCCTGACGTACCGCACGGCCCTCGCGCTCGCCGACAACACCGGCAACTTCCTCACCACCTTCGAGTGGGACCCGGCCGGAAGCACCACCGGCGGCAAGCCCTACTTCGGCATCGCCGTCCTGGTCTTCGGCACGGTGGTCAGCTCGATCATCGCCCTGGTGATCGCGGTCCCCGTCGCCATCGGCATCGCGCTCTTCATCTCGCACTACGCGCCGCGCAAGCTGGCCACCCCCATCGCCTACGTGATCGACCTGCTGGCCGCCGTGCCCTCGATCGTCTACGGCCTGTGGGGCGCCCTCGTGGTCGCGCCCAACCTGACCGGCCTCTACAGCTGGCTCGACGACTACTTCGGCTGGACCGGGATCTTCTCCTACCAGGGCGGCGCCCCGCGCTCCCTGATGACCGTCGGCATCCTGCTCGCGATCATGATCCTGCCGATCATCACCAACGTGAGCCGCGAGGTCTTCCTCCAGGTCCCGAAGATGCACGAGGAGGCCGCGCTCGCCCTCGGCGCCACGCGCTGGGAGGTCATCCGCATGTCGGTGCTGCCCTTCGGCCGCTCCGGCATCATCTCGGCCTCGATGCTCGGCCTCGGCCGCGCGCTCGGCGAGACGATCGCCGTCGCCACCGTGCTCTCGCCGACCTTCGTGATCCAGGCCTCCGTGCTCGACTACGGCGGCGGCACCTTCGCGCAGAACATCGCCAGCAAGTTCAACGAGGCCACCGAGTACGGCCAGGACGCCCTGATCGCCTCCGGCCTGGTCCTGTTCATCATCACGCTGCTGGTCAACGGCGCCGCCCGCCTGATCATCGCGCGCCGCAAGGAGTACTCGGGGGCCAACGCATGAGCACCACGACACCCACCC
>NZ_JASKYR010001278.1:0-1048 GCF_041028215.1 Streptomyces flavofungini | reverse complement strand
GAGGGGGTGTGCGGGGAGGGGCTCCGACCCGCTACGATGCCTGTCGTGCCGCGGCTCCTGTGGGCCCCGGCGCGAGCTGTGCGGGCGTAGCTCAATGGTAGAGCCCTAGTCTTCCAAACTAGCTACGCGGGTTCGATTCCCGTCGCCCGCTCTGTGACCTCCGGCCCGGCCCGCTGAACCCAGCGGCCGGGCCGTCGGCGTTCCGGTCAGAAGCTGATCGAGTTGATGGTCTCCGCCACCGAGTTCATGAAGCGGTTTATGGACGGCGCCATGCCGGTGGACGCCAGGAAGAAGCCGAAGAGCACCGCGACGAGCGCGGGGCCCGCTTTGAGCGAACCTCCGCGGAACAGCATCACGAGGATGATCGCCAACAGCAGTACCACTGACAGCGAAATTGCCACACTGATCACACCCTAGGTCGGTCGCTCTCCCGGCCCGGGGGGTACGACCCCGCACGCCCCCGCCACGACCATCGTGCCACCAACAGGGCCCCCGTATGCGGCCCGTGACACATCATCGGCCAACGCTTCCGCGACCGGAGCCCCGCGGGCGGCCCGGGGGCGCATGCGCGCGGGTGCCCGCGAGCGCAATTCGACGACCTGCGGTCATGCGTAATTCGGCTTGATCGTTGCTGTCGCCACACACGATGTTCGCAGGAAATTCGAATTGTCGACGGCGGCACATCGGCGCACGTTCACACGCCGACTTAACGGACATACGACCGGAGTCGCCCGCAGGTGTTATGCCCCATTTAAACCGGATGAAATGTGACGTACCGGGCGTCAGAGCATGAGATCTTCTCTGTACTACACGATCGAATCGCGGGTACCCGGTCTCGATAAGCGGTAATCGTCTCCGGGATAGACATGGATTGGGCTGACGAAAGTGACGAGGGTTTTACGAAGACAGCGGAGCGACGCTAGGGTGCGTCAGATGTTCCACGCTGCCACCATCCCCCCAGGCGCAGTGCGGTCCCGGGTCGTCTCACCGAGCACTGAGTGGGAGGGCCTGTGACCAACTCGGTGCACCCGCACGGACGCCACCGGAC
>NZ_JASKYR010001277.1:0-1228 GCF_041028215.1 Streptomyces flavofungini | reverse complement strand
GTCCGGCGCCCCGACGGCTATGTGGCGTGGGCCGCGGAGGAGGCGAGGGAGACGGAGGTGGCGGCGGCGCTCAGGGAGCGGAGGCTGATCTGATCGCGGGGAGGTCGCCCACGGAGTACGTACGTTTAGTTCACCTTAAAGGTCAAGTCGGAAAGATTCGATGGACGTGATGGGTTGGGGGGTGTCACGGTTGTCCCGCACAGACGCACAGACGCACAGACGCACTGACGTACTTGCGCACATGACCACATCCCCGCCCACGCGGGGAGAGAGGCAAGGGATACCCCGTGGCGCTCCTCGACCGGACCCCCACCCCCACCGTCACGGCGTCGTCCGCGAAGCCGGGCGCGGGCCGCCCCATCGGTGTCGGCCTCGCCCTCGCGGCACTCGCCACGGTCGTCTGGTCGGGCAGCTTCGTCACCTCGCGCGCCCTGCACGACACCGTGCCGCCCATCCAGCACGCGTTCTGGCGCTGGATCATCGCCATCGCGGCGGTGGCGCCGTTCGCGGTGCGGGAGGCCTGGCGGCAGCGGCGGGTCCTCCGGCGCCACCTCCGCTTCCTGCTCCTCGCCTCCCTGCTCGGCGTCACCGTCTACAACACCCTCGTGAACCAGGCGGGGATGACCACCAGCGCGGGCAACATGGGCATGATCATGGCGGCCTCGCCCGTGCTGATGGCCGGGTACGAACGGCTCGGCGGCGTCCGGCTCGGGGCGCGCCGTGTGACCGGCATGGCCATCGCCTGCGCCGGTGTCCTGCTCCTGGTCAGCAAGGGCTCGTTGGCCATGGACTTCGCGGTCGGCGACCTGTGGGTCATCGCGGGGGCGCTCTCGTTCGGCTCCTACAGCGCGCTGCTCAAGCGCAGGCCCGCGGAGATCGGCGGGCTGCCCTTCCTCTTCTCGACCTTCGTGCTCGGGGCGCTGATGCTGCTGCCGGTGTTCGTGGCCAGCTACGCCGTCCAGGGCGGCTTCACCCCGACCGTCGGCACCGTCTCGCCGCTCCTGTACGTGGGCGTGGTCTCGTCGGCGGTCGCCTTCTTCGCCTGGAACAAGGCCGTCTCGGTCATCGGCGCGGCCCGCGCCGGGGTCGTCTACTACCTCCAGCCGGTCTGCGTCGCCCTGCTCTCCTTCGCGCTGCTCGGCGAGGCGATGGGATGGCTCCAGGTGCTCTGCATGGGCCTGATCCTGGGCGGGGTCGTGCTGGGCGCGGCCCGCGCGAAGTAGGGCCG
>NZ_JASKYR010001276.1:0-1627 GCF_041028215.1 Streptomyces flavofungini | reverse complement strand
AGGTCGGGGGGTGCGACGTGGGCGACTGGTCYGACGGCTTCGATGGCTGTCCCGACGGCTGTCTCGATGGCCGCCCCGATGGTCGCTTCGACGGCTGCCCCGATGGCGGCTTCGGTGGCTCTTCGATGGTCAGGGTGCTCAGGAATCTCGCGTAGGCCGCGCCCTCGGGCCCCTCGGGGTCAGTGCGGCCGGACTCCCAGGAGCGGACCGTTTCGCGTGCGACGCCGAGCGCCGTGGCGAGCTCGGACTGGGTCAGCGACTCCGCCTCGCGCAGCCTGCGTCGTTCCTTGGGGGACGGCAGAGACGTGGCAGGGCTCTGGGTCATGTCGGACTCTCCGCAGCGTGGGCCGACGCACCACGGACTGCCGGGCAGGGCCGTCCGCAGTACGAATAATTACATAAACGTATATTGGGCGACACATCCGATATTCGCCTGTTACGCGGAGAAAGCGCGTGTCGTTGGCAGCATGGCCGGGTGACCCAAACGACCGATCACAGCGTCTCGTCGCCGCCGGTGAAACTGGAGCGCGAACGGTTGCGGGACCGTTCGCCCGCCCTGGCCACCTGTATGGCGGGCGGGGCCGTCGCCGCGTGCCTCGGTCTCGGCGCGCTCGCCGTTCTCGTGATGGTGCTGTGGATCGGCTCGCCGTATCCGGACAGCGGGCCCGGCGGGGTGCTGCGCGTCGTGGCGAGCCTCTGGCTGCTGGCCCATGGGACCGAGCTGATCAGGGCGGACACCCTCTCGGGGGTGCCCGCGCCGGTCGGGCTCACCCCGCTGCTCCTCGTCGCCCTGCCGGGCTGGCTCGTGCATCGGGCGGCGCGGGACGCGGCGGCTCCCGAGGGGCGGGCCCATCCCGCGCGGACGGCGTGGTGCGGGGTGGTGACGGGGTACCTCCTCGTCGCTCTCTGCGCGCTGGTGTACGCGTCGGGCGGCGAGCCGCGGCCCGACTGGTTCGGGGCGGTGGTGCGG
This sequence comes from Streptomyces flavofungini, assembly GCF_041028215.1. Classification (GTDB taxonomy): domain Bacteria; phylum Actinomycetota; class Actinomycetes; order Streptomycetales; family Streptomycetaceae; genus Streptomyces; species Streptomyces flavofungini_B. The sequence goes on along the minus strand of NZ_JASKYR010001276.1, from coordinate 657 downwards.
GTGCCGCTGCTGGTGGCGGGCGCCGCCGGGTTCGGGGTGTGGGCCGCGCACGGGCGCCCGCGCGGCCCCCTGCCGGTCTCCGCGCGGCCCGCCCTGAACGTGCTGCCCGCGCGCGTGCGGCCCTACGTCGTACGGGGGTTCTTCGTGCGGCGCAGGGCGCTCGCCGTGGTGCGGGCCGCGGCGGCGGGGGCGTTGACGCTGGTCGGCGGGGGTGCGCTGCTCGTCGCGGTGTCCCTCGTACTGCACCACGGTGCGGTTCAGGCATCGTTCGGCCAGATCACGGGCGTGTGGTCGGGGCGGGTGGCGGTGATCCTGCTGGCTCTGGCGCTGGTGCCCAACGCGGCGGTCTGGGGCGCGGCCTACGCCCTCGGGCCCGGTTTCGACCTCGGTACGGGCACCGTCGTGGCGCCCCGCGGGGTGGCGGAGGCTCCGCTGCTGCCGCCGTTCCCGCTGCTTGAGGCGGTGCCCGCGGCGGGGCCCGGGGTGCCGCTCGACGCGGCGGTGCTCGCGGCCACCGTGCAGGCGGCGGCGCCCGCCTTCGGGGAGCGTTCCGAGGCGTGGTCGGCGGGGCGTACCGCCGCGGGGGCCGCGGTGTCGGCGGCGTTGTGCGGGGCGGCCGTGGCGGTACTCGCGGCGCTGGCGGGCGCGCCGATGGGC
>NZ_JASKYR010001275.1:0-1258 GCF_041028215.1 Streptomyces flavofungini | reverse complement strand
GAGTCCGCCCGCGGCGGGGGCCGGGGAGGACGACGAGGCGGGCATTCCCCAGGAGGGGCCGGAGGKTTCGCCGTCCGGCGACGGGGAGAGCGGGGAGTTCACTCCCGGCTATGCCTCCACCAACGCCCGCGCGCGGGGCCGGTTCACCCGCAACTTCGTCGTGCAGGGCAGCGCCGCGGACTGGGCGCTGCTGATGCTGGCCGCGCTGCGGCGGGCGATCCACGAGGGCGGGATGCGGGCCGAGCTGGTCTTCTTCCAGCACGACGAGGTCATCGTGCACTGCCCCGCCGAGGAGGCGGCGGCCGTCGCGGTGGCGGTACGGGAGGCGGGCGACCTCGCGGGGCGCATCGCCTTCGGGGAGACGCCGGTCCGCTTCCCGTTCACCACCGCCGTCGTGGAGCGCTATGCCGACGCCAAGTGAGCCAGCAGGCCCCGTATCTCGTCGGCCACCTCGCTGTCCGTGCCGTCCAGGGACCGCAGCGCCGCCGCCCACTGCTCGTACGCCGCCCGGTCGTGGCCCTCGGCCCTGAGCAGCAGTCCGCGCTGGTGGCGGGCGAGGCCGGTCATGTGGGCGTCGCCGCGCTGTGCGGCGCGGTCGAGGAGGACGGCGCACTCGCGGGCGGCGTCCTCGGGGCGGCCGAGTCCGCGCAGGGCCCGGACCAGGCCGAGGCGGGCCTGGGAGTCGCCGTGCCAGTCCTCGTACTCGCCGTGGACGCGCAGGCTCTCCTCGAAGTGCGTGAGGGCTGCGGCGGGTTCGCCGAGGGTGAGGTGGGCGTAGCCGATGTTGCAGTGGGCGGACTGGCGGACGATGGCGTGCCCGAGCCGCTCGCCGATCGCGAGGCTGCGCTCGTGGTGGGTGATGGCGGCGCGGGCGTCCGTGTGCTCGTAGAGGTTGCCGAGGTGGCTGAGGGTGATCGCCTCGCTCAGCGGGTCGGCCAGTTCCTCGGCCAGCGCGAGGCTCTGCCGCAGGGCTTCGCCGGACTCGGTGTGGCGGCCGAGCTTCTCCAGGAGCAGGCCCCGGTTGTTGAGGCCGCGGCGCACGCAGGAGACGAGGCCGAGATCCCGCCAGAGGGCGAGCGCCCGGTCGTTGAGCGCGAGCGCCTCGCTGCCGCGGCCCGACATGAAGTGCATGCCCGCGAGATCGGTGAGCGCCTGCGCCTCGGCCGCGCGGTCGCCCGCGCGGCGGGCCATGTCCAGGGCGATGCCGCCGAGCACGGCCAGTTCGCTGATGCGGCCCCGCCGTTGGAGGTACGGGAAG
>NZ_JASKYR010001274.1:0-1394 GCF_041028215.1 Streptomyces flavofungini | reverse complement strand
GCGTAGGCCAGGGCGGGGCGGGCCGGTTCGCGGCGCTCCCAGAGCCGCTGGAGCAGCTCGCGCTCGCGGACCACGAAGTCGGCGCCCGCCCGGCCCTTGCGGCCCCGGTGGCGCAGGAACGCCAGGGACGTCGCGTACATCTCGTACTCCGCGACCGCGCGGGCCGCGGCCTTGCCCCAGGCGTACGAGGCGTAGTCGCGGGCCAGCGCGCGGGCGCGCATCGAGCCGAGCGCGTACGGCTCGGGCGGGGTGAGCCAGCCCGCCGCCGCGTAGACGGGCAGTTCGGCGCGGATCATGCGCAGTTCGCGCTGCCGGGTCCAGATCGCCAGCCAGGTCAGCAGGCCGAAGCAGGGCAGCATGAAGAGCGCGTACACGGTGAAGAAGCCGTACTGCCCGAAGACCGCCGAGCCGTTCCACAGGGCGTGCACGCCCATCGCGAGGAGCAGCCCGGTGAGCGGGAGCAGGACGCGGCGCACGCGCATGCGCTGCGCGGAGAACGCGGCGATGCCGAAGCCGATGCCGGTCAGGACGGTGAACATGGGGTGCGCGAACGGGGACATCACGACGCGCACGAAGAAGGTCGCCGCCGTCACCGACGCCAGGCCGCTCTCGCGGCTGAGCTGGTCGGTGACGAAGGCGTTGCCCAGATAGAGGATGTTCTCGGTGAACGCGAAGCCGGTCGCGGTCACCCCGGCTATCACCACGCCGTCGACGACACCGGTGAAGTCACGTCTGCGGAAGAGGAAGACCAGCAGCACCGCCGCGGCCTTCGCCGACTCCTCGACGATCGGGGCGATGACGGTCGCGCCGAGGGTGTCCGCGCTGGTGGGGTCGGCGGTCGCGGTGGCTATCCAGCGGATCGCGAAGCTGTTCGCGACGATGGCGATGAGCGCCGCGGCGCAGGCTCCCCAGGAGAAGGAGAACAGCAGGTTCCGCCAGGGGCCCGGGGCCACCCGGTCCAGCCAGCGGAACGCGGTGACCAGCACGGGCACGGGTACGGTCGCGAGGCCGAGGCCCACCAGGAAGCCCTGGGTGCCGGTCTGCTCCCGGACCAGGGCCAGGATCACCAGGCCCGACATCGCGAGCAGGACGATGAGCCCGGCCGCGCGTATCGCCCGCCGCTGCCACCAGCGGACACGGCGGAGCTCGCCCGGGGCGGGTGCCTCGGGGGGTATCGGATACGCAGGACTCGGGGCCACGCGTTGACCCTAACGAGGGATGGGGGTGGCCGCGACGGTGCCTCCCCTCCCGGGCCCCGGGGTGGCCGGGGAGCGCCGTCGTGCGCCGTCCCGCCCCCTCGTCGCCACGCCGCCGCCCGGCGGTCGCCCGGTGCCGCCCGACGGGGCGCGCCATCGGGTCCCGCGGCCCCGTAAAATTGCCGCACTGTGTCTGAG
>NZ_JASKYR010001273.1:0-1150 GCF_041028215.1 Streptomyces flavofungini | reverse complement strand
GGCGGATCGGATGGAACGGTCGGGGTGGGGACGGCGGTCGCGACGACCGGCAGGGCTGCGGGGATCGGCGTGGCTGCGTCGACCGGCGTGGCTGCGCAGATGGGCGGGGCCGCGGAGACCGGCGTGGCTGCGGGTGCCGCGCACCGTGCGGGGGCGGCGCAGGGCGGTGCAGGCGGTCATGGGGCTGTGCGTGCTCGCGCTGCTGCCCGCGACCTGGCTGTTCGTGACGACGGACGAGAAGATCGGGACCGTCGCGGACGCCCCGAGGACCCGGGTCGCGGTGGTCTTCGGCGCCGGACTCTGGAAGGGCGAGCCCTCCCCCTATCTGGCCCACCGCCTGGACGCGGCTGCGGATCTGTACCGCACGGGCCGGATAGAGGTGGTCCTCGTCACCGGCGACAACAGCCGGGAGGAGTACGACGAGCCGGACGCGATGCGCGCCTATCTGAAGAAGCACGGCGTGCCCGGCCGCAGGATCGTGAGTGACTACGCGGGCTTCGACACCTGGGACTCCTGCGTGCGCGCCAAGAAGATCTTCGGCGTGGACCGTGCGGTGCTGATCAGCCAGGGCTTCCACATACGCAGGGCGGTCGCGCTCTGCGACGCGGCGGGCGTCTCGTCGTACGGCGTCGGGGTGGACGCCAAGCACGACGCGACCTGGTACTACGGCGGCACCCGGGAGGTGTTCGCGGCGGGCAAGGCCGCCCTCGACGCGGTGTTCCGGCCCGACCCGCACTTCTTGGGCCCACGGGAGCCGGGCGTGGAGCGGGCGCTGGCCTCGCGGCGCTGAGCCCCCCGGTTGCGCGGAGCCGAGCCGCATGCGCGTCGCGTCGAGCCCCAGCATGCTGGGCCCCGGGCGCACCGGCTCTCGGCCTCACAGCGCGGGGCGGGCGCGGCTGAGGTCGGCTTACCGCGTGCGTAACGCGACCGCGCGGAGGCGCGTAACAGTGGCGGCGCAGGCTGTGCGGCATGCACTCCACGGCGACATCCCCGGCCACCGGGACCTCCCCGGCCACCGCGACACCGGCGGACCCCGCGACACCGGTGGCCCCTGCGACACCGGCGGGACGCGGGGCCTCGGCAGAGGTGACGGCGACGGCGACGCACTGTCCGTACTGCGCGTTGCAGTGCGGGATGGGGCTGGCGGCGG
>NZ_JASKYR010001272.1:0-1201 GCF_041028215.1 Streptomyces flavofungini | reverse complement strand
GCTCATCCCGGCCGGCGCGCTCGCCGACCGGCTCGGCCGCAAGCGGGTCCTCGTGGCGGGCATGAGCCTGTTCACCGCTGGATGCGGGCTGTGCGCCGTGGCGCGGGGCATCGGCGCGGTGATCGCGGGCCGGGTGGTCGGCGGGGTGGGCGCTGTTCTGGTGCGTGGTGCCGTTGGCGCTGGTGGCACTCGTCCTGGTGATGGCGTTCTCCCCGGCACCGCCACGGCACGACCGGCCGGTGTCGATGGTGTCCGCGTTGCTGCTGACGGCCGGTTTCCTGGCCCTCCTGTCCGGCATCGTCTCCGGCCCCCAGGCCGGTTGGGACAGCGCACGGGTGCTGGGCGGCTTCGTCGCGGCGGCGGTGCTGCTGGCGGCCTGGGGCCGGTGGGAGCTGCGGCGTGAGCATCCGATGCTGGACCCGCGGCTGTTCGCCGTGCCGGTGGTACGGGCCGGGGCGCTCGGCATGGCGCTGGTGTTCGTCGGGATGTTCGGCCTGTTCTACGTCAACGGGCAGTACCTGCAATACGCCAAGGGCTACTCGCCGCTGGGGGCCGGGGTACGGCTGCTGCCGATGGCGGGCGCGCTGCTGCTCGCGCCGCGCTGCGCGGTGGCGCTGGAGCGGCGCACAGGACCGAGGGCCACACTCGGGGCTGGCCTCGCGGTGCTGGCGGCCGGTCTGGGCACGGTCTCGCTGGTCGGCCCGGACACTCCGTACCCCCTCTACGCGCTCGGGGCGACGCTCACCGCGGCCGGGTGCGGTCTGGTCACGCCGCTGCTGTCGCACGGCATGATGTCCGCGCTGCCCGCGCACCGGGCCGGTGTGGGCTCGGGGCTGCAAAGTCTGGCGCGTGAGCTGGGCAGCGCCCTCGGCGTGGCGGTGAGCGGCAGTGTGGTGACCCAGGTGTTCACCTCGGGCCTCCCCGCGCCGCTGCGTGGGCCCGGGGCGCCGACGACCGTCCCGGCGGCGGAACATGAACTGGCCGCCCGGGGACTGACCTCCCCCGGCCTGCGGCACGCCGTCATCACGGACTTCACCACCTCCCTGGACACCGCGATGCGAGTGCTGGCCGTCCTGGTGGTGACGGTCGGCGCGCTGGTCATCGCCTGGTACCCGCGGGGCGGGCCCCGGGCGGCGGACGAGCGGGGTAGGTAGCAGCCAGGGCGGCGGACCGGCGAAGGGAGACTCGGGCCGCGCTGCCC
>NZ_JASKYR010001271.1:0-1279 GCF_041028215.1 Streptomyces flavofungini | reverse complement strand
CACGACGACCACCCGGACCGCCCCGCGCCGGAGCGGTGCGACGCGGTGAGGCGGCGCTGCGCGGTGGAGCGGTGCTGCACGATGGGGCGGTGCGGAGGGTGCTGCGGGCGGTGGTGCGGGGCGGTCCGGGTGGTCGTCGTGCTCCTCATGCCGCCTCCGTCCGGTCGGCCGCCATGCCGACGGCGTCCAGGAGGGCCGTGCCGACGATGAGGTCGGCGCCGCCGAACTCCTCGTCGTCGAGCTCGGTGCCGTCGTCCACGGCGAAGAGCAGCTTCTCCTCGCCCTGGCGGTAGGCGGTGCCGACCGGCGGGCTCGCCGCGTGGACGGCCAGGAGGGCGACCAGGTACGGCAGTTCGGGATCGCGGCGGCGGGCGTCGGTGAGCAGTCCGGACAGGCGCCGGGGCGCGTCGGAGGGCAGGTCGAGCAGCTCCATGGCGCTCGCGAGCTGCTCCTCGCTGAAGCGGCTGTCGTCCGGGGTGGCGATCAGATCGGGCTCGGGCATCTCCGCGCCGAGGTGCTCGCGCTCCACGGGGGGCGTGAGCAGTATGTCGACGAGGTCGCCGACGCGGACGGAGACGGGGGTGCGCAGACCGGTGCCCCGGGCGAAGAAGGCGTCCGTCACGCGCGTGGCCCGCTCGGCGGGGAGCGGCAGGAGCGGGGCGAGGAGCTGTCCGTACAGGTCGAGGCCCGCGCGCGCGGTGGGCGTCGCGAAGGCCTGGCGGTCCTGCTCGGCGCGGAAGAGGGGGCCCGCTTCGAGGAGGCGGGACTGGAGCTGGGTGTGGCGGCGGATGCAGTCCTTGACGATGTCGACCAGCTCGGCGGCGCGGCGCTTGTGCTCGGGGTCCTCGGACTCGTCGCGGGCCTTGCGGATGTTGGTCAGGATCGCGTTCTCGTGGCGGTAACGGTCGGCCACGTGGTCGAGCGCTTCGGCGATCATGTCGGGGACGGCCCGCAGCCAGTCCACCGCGCGGACATTGCGCCGGGTGGCGTCGAGGGCTTTGCGCAGGGTCTCCGAATACTGCACCGTGCGGTACCGCGCCTGCTCGGCGGCGAGCTGCGCGTCGGCGAGCCTGCCGCGGCTGATCAGGACCTCCAGCTTCACCTCGGCGGCGATCTGGGCGCTGGTGACATCGGTGTCGAGGGCGCCCACCAGGACGTTGACCGCTTCGTCGGTGGTGCGCAGATACACGCTCCCGCCGTACCCCGGGACCTCTTCCAGGAGCTTGAAGTCATAGTCCCTGCGGACATAGGTGCCGTCGGGGGCGAACGTGCCGTACAC
>NZ_JASKYR010001270.1:0-1313 GCF_041028215.1 Streptomyces flavofungini | reverse complement strand
GGGCGGGCCTGGTCATCGGGCAGGCGATGCTCATCGCCGAGATCGTGGTGGGCGCCTTCCAGAAGGGCCTCTCCGTCGCCGACCTGGGCACGCCGCTGCTGCTGCTCGCCCTGGTCGCGGCGGGCCGGGGCCTGGTCTCCTGGCTCACCGAGCTGGCGGCGCACCGGGCGAGCGCGGCGGTCAAGTCCGAGCTGCGGGGGCGGCTCCTCGAACGGGCCGCACGGCTCGGCCCCGGCTGGCTGAGCGGACAGCGCACCGGCTCGCTGGTCTCGCTCGCGACGCGGGGCGTGGACGCCCTGGACGACTACTTCTCGCGCTATCTGCCACAGCTCGGGCTCGCGGTGGTGGTACCGGTGGCGGTGCTCGCCCGCATCGTCACCGAGGACTGGGTGTCGGCGGCGATCATCGTCGTGACGCTGCCGCTGATCCCCGTGTTCATGATCCTCATCGGCTGGGCGACCCAGAACCGGATGGACCGCCAGTGGCGGCTCCTTTCGCGGCTCTCCGGTCACTTCCTGGACGTCGTGGCGGGCCTGCCCACCCTGAAGGTGTTCGGCCGCGCCAAGGCACAGGCCGAGTCGATCAAGAAGATCACCGGCGAGTACCGGCAGGCGACGATGCGGACCCTGCGCATCGCCTTCCTCTCCTCCTTCGCCCTGGAACTCCTCGCCACGATCTCGGTCGCGCTGGTCGCGGTGACCATCGGCATGCGCCTCGTGCACGGTGAGATGGATCTGTACGTGGGTCTGGTCATCCTCGTTCTGGCGCCCGAGGCCTATCTGCCGCTGCGGCAGGTCGGGGCGCAGTACCACGCGGCGGCGGAGGGGCTCGCCGCCGCCGAGGAGATCTTCGAGGTCCTTGAGACGCCCGTCCCCGCCGCCGGTAACGGGCCCGCTCCCTCGGGCGCGCTGAGCGTGGAGAACGTGACGGTGCGGTATCCCGGCCGGGACACCGACGCGGTCTCCGGAGTCTCCTTCGAGGTGGCTCAGGGAGAGACGGTGGCCCTCGTCGGACCGAGCGGGGCGGGGAAGTCGACCCTGCTGAACGTGGTGCTCGGGTTCGTCCCCGCCACCGGGGGGCGGGTCCTCGTCGGGGGCGTCGACCTCGCCGGGGTGTCGCCCGAGCGCTGGCACGAGCGCGTCGCGTGGGTGCCGCAGCGGCCGCACCTCTTCGCCGGGTCCATCGCGGAGAACGTACGGCTCGCGAAGCCTTCGGCGAGCGCGGAACAGGTGCGGGGTTCCCTCCGTGACGCGGGGGCGCTGTCCTTCGTGGACGCGCTGCCCGACGGGGTGGAGACGGTCCTCGGCGAGGAC
>NZ_JASKYR010000127.1:0-16132 GCF_041028215.1 Streptomyces flavofungini | reverse complement strand
TTCCTCGATCATCCGGTGGCGCAGGTCCGTCAGGGAGGACTTGCCGGGTCCTTTGCCGATGACGACGAAGACATCGGCGCGCCCGATGGCCTTCACCGCGCCGAGGGTGAGGTGGTCGGGGTCGCCCGCACCGATGCCGATGACGAGGATGCCGCGTCGCTGCTTGCCCATGGGGGCAGTCTCGCAGAGGGGCGGGGGCGGGGCCTGGGTCTCCGCACGCCACCGGTCACCCCAGTACGCCCCCGCGGTCGCATCCGGCCGCTGTCCCGCCTCGCGCCGCCACCGGGGTGGGCGGTGGCCGCCGGATACGGAGAAGGCATGACGCGGTATACGTTCACGCGGGACGCGGGGCACGAGCTGAAGGTCCGCTGTCGAGCGAGCCGGGCAAGGCGGCCGCCCAGCTCAAGGAGCGCCTCGAAGAGCTGGGGCTGACGCACGACCACTTCCATGTGCGGGTCACGGGAGCCACGGTCACCGTCGACGGCGACTCCGCCATGCAGGACCAGAACGAGAAGATCCTGCCCCAACCACCCCATCCTGGCCGACGCGCACGGCAGCTACCCCGGCCTGGTCCTGCGCGCCCCTGGACCGCACGAGCACTGAGCCCGGCAGGGGCGGGACCCGGCCGGTACCGCCCGCCCGGCCGGGTCCCTCGGATTCTCCGTCGTCTTGTTCCGTCCCGGCCGACTTCCCCCAGCGACGAGGACACGGCGCCGGACGGAATCGACACCCGCTGCGGGGTGGACGAGGAGAGTGGCTGTCGGAAGGCGGACGGATCGCTCGGAGCGCTCCGTCCGCCGGTGCTCGTACTGGTGATTCGGAGCCGGAGCGGGTCCGGATTGGTTCCTGGCCCTAGCCGCCGTGCCGCCGCAGGCTGCGGGCGACGGTGTCGGGGAGCGGGCCGAGGCCGAGCAGGCCGCCGACCGTCCGCGTGGTGAGGGAGTGCCAGGCGCCCGCCCGCCGCAGCATCGCGTGGTCCCCGCCGCTCATCAGCAGCAGCCCCGCGCGGGCCCCGGCCGCCACCGCCCGTGCCGCGTAGTCGGCCGAGGCCGCGGGGTCGGTCGTACGGTCCAGGTCGCCGTGGAGCAGCACCACGTCACGGTCGCGCAACTGCGTGACCGGCTCGCCCTTCGGGCACCACGGGGCGAGGCCGACGACGGCCCGCACCGAGGGGTGGTCCGCCACGCGCAGCGCGGCACGGCCGCCCATCGAGTGGCCGACCAGGACGACCGGCGCGTCCCCGATGCGGGGCGCCAGTTGGTCCAGGGCCTCCCGCGCGTCGCGGGCGGCGTCCGCACGCGCGCCGTTCCAGCCCCGGCAGCGGTAGCGGACCTGGGCCACCGCCACGCCGCGCGGCGCGTAGGCCCGCTTGATCCGGCGGACGAAGGGCCGCATCCGCAGGCCCGCGAGGTTCCACGCCCGGGGCGCCGACTCACCGTGTTCCCGGCCGCCGTGCAGCACGAGGACGACGGCCTCCGGAGCCCGGACGTCAGGGGGCAGGACCAGGGCCGATGGCTCCTGGCGGGCGGATACGGACACAGCGCCTCCTCAGGCGTGGTGACGGGTGTCTGCTGCCGGTCCCGGCGGCCCGGCCGGGCCGCCGTCCGGCTCGACGGTAACGCCCCCGCTCCCCGGATCGGCGGCCGGGCCGGTGTGCGGGGCCGGTTTCGCCGGGCGGGCGAGGGGACGTCATGCGGCCGGGGGCCGGGGGAAGAAGCCGCTGGTGCGGCGGCGGTAGGCGGCGTAGCCGGGGCGTTCGGCCATGTGCCGTTCCAGGAGCGCCTTGCCGCTGCCCCGGGTCAGCAGCAGGCTCATGACGACCGGCGCGACGACGGTGGCCGCCGCGGCGCCGAGGTCGTCGCAGACGATCAGGTACAGGCTCCACCAGACGCAGAAGTCCCCGAAGTAGTTGGGGTGCCTGGTCCATGACCACAGGCCGCGGTCCATGATCTTGCCCTTGTTGCGCGGATCGGCCTTGAACCGGGCGAGCTGCCGGTCCCCGACGCTCTCGAAGACCAGGCCCACGAGCCAGAGGGCGGTGCCCACGGCGGCGACGGCCGACATCGGACCGCTGACGTAGGAGGCCGCCTGCACCGGCAGCGACACCAGCCAGACCAGGGCCGCCTGCAACAGATAGACCTTGCGGAAGGCGTAGGCGGCACGGCTGCCCGGTGCCTTGGCGAGCATCGCCGCATAGCGCGGATCCTCCCCGTGGCCCCTCCCCCGCAGCGTGATGTGCACCGCGAGGCGCAGCCCCCATACGCAGGTCAGCACGGTGATGAGCAGCCGCCGTCCGTCGTCGCCGTGCCCGGCGGACACGGCGAGGCCCACCAGGGCTACGGCGGTGAAGGCCAGGCCCCAGGCGATGTCGACGAGCCGGTGCAGGCCCTTGGCCGACGCCACCGCGAAGGTGATCAGCAGGACCGCCAGGGCCACGCCCGCGGCGACGGCGAGATGGACGCCGAAGGCACCCCAGGCGAAGCCGCTCATGCGTCACCTCCGGCGAACCAGTCGGCGGTGACGGGCGGCAGCCCCGACCGGCCGCGCCCGTCGGGCCGCACCGCGAGGATCTGGTCGACGCCCATGCGGCGCGCCTCGAAGGCCAGGGCGCCGCCCACCAGGTACAGCCGCCATACCCGGGCCGTCTCACGGCCGACCAGGGGGACGAAGACGTCCCAGCTCTCCTCCAGCGTGCGGTGCCACGCCCGGATGGTGCGTACGTAGTGCTCGCGCAGCGCGTGGACCGAGCCGATCTCCAGCCCCGCGTCCTCAAGCAGGGAGATGGTCTGGCCCAGCGGGCGCATGTGCATGTCGGGAGCGATGTAGGACTCGATGAAGGCGCCTCCGCCGGGTGCCACCGGGCCACGGGACATCTGCTGCACGAGCACCCTGCCGCGCGGGCGGAGCACGCGGTGCAGCAGGGCGGCGAAGGCGGTGTACTCGCCGTCTCCGACGTGTTCGCCCATCTCGATGGCCGAGACCGCGTCGAATCCGCCGCCCTCGATGTCGCGGTAGTGCCGCAGTTGCACCTCGACCAGGTCCCCCAGGCCACGCTTGTCGGCCTGGGCGCTCACGTGGTCGCGCTGTTCGGCGGCCAGGGTCACCGCCGTGACCCGCACCTTGTGCTCCGCCGCCGCGTACAGGGCGAGCGCGCCCCAGCCGCAGCCGATGTCGAGCAGCCGCGCGCCGGGCCGCAGGCCGAGCTTGCGGCAGATGAGTTCGAGCTTGTCCCGCTGGGCGTCGGCCGGCGAGTACCGCGGGTCCTCGCTCGTCCAGTAGCCGCAGGAGTAGGCCATGGACGGGTCGAGGAGCTGTTCGTAGAAGGCGTTGGACAGGTCGTAGTGGTGGCTGATCGCGGCCCGGTCGCGCGACCTGGTGTGCCGGGCCCCGCGCAGCTCGGCCCGTACCCCGGGGGCGGCGGGCCGCGGACCGAGGGCGCCGAGCCGGGCGGCCGTCGCCGCCGCGCCGATGAGGTGACGCGCGCTCGGCCGGGGCCGCCCCGCCGGGCTCTCCCACAGCGCCCGCAGGGCCTCCGCGAGATCGCCCTCGATGTCCAGGTCGCCGCTGATGTAGGCCTCGGCGAGGCCCAGTTCACCCGGCTGCCACAGCAGTCTGCGCAGGGCACGGCGGGAGCGCACGATCACCAGCGGCGCGCCGGGCGGGCCCGCCTCGCTGCCGTCCCAGGAGCGCAGCCGCACGGGCGGCGGCCCGCCGAGCACATCGTGCAGGAGGGTGGTGAGCCGCTGGGCGGTCGTGGTCATCGCGTGCGTCCGTTCTCCGCCGCGCCGTTCTCGGCGTCGGCGGTGTGAGTGAGCAGGATCTGGTGGACGTCGAGGTACCGCGCGCGGAATCCGGCTTCGGAGTAGGCCAGGTAGAAGGTCCACATCCGGCGGAAGGTCGCGTCGAAGCCCAGCCGCTCCACGTCCTCGCCCCGTTCGGTGAAGCGCTCGCGCCACAGCCGCAGCGTCTCCGCGTAGTGCGGCCCGTATCCGTCGCACCGGGTGAGCCGCAGGCCGGTGTGGGCGGCGACGGTCTCCCGGACGGCCCGGACGGAGGGGATCAGGCCGCCGGGGAAGATGTACTTGTTGATCCAGGTGTGGGTGCCCGCCGAGGCGGCCATGCGGTCGTGCGGCATGGTGATGGCCTGTAGGGCGATCCGGCCGCCGGGCGCGAGGCATTCCTCCAGGCGCCGGAAGTACACGGGCCAGTACTCCGCGCCTACCGCCTCGATCATCTCCACGCTGACGATCGCGTCGTACTCCCCGGTGACCTGGCGGTAGTCGCACAGTTCGATGTCGACCCGGTCCTCCAGGCCCGCCGCGCGTACCCGCTGCCGTGCCAGGGCGCGCTGTTCGGCGGAGAGGGTCACCGAGCGCACGCTCGCGCCCCGGGCGGCGGCCCGCAGGGCCAGTTCGCCCCAGCCGGTGCCGACTTCGAGCAGCCGGGTGCCGGGGCCGACTCCGGCCAGGTCGAGGAGACGGTCGATCTTGTGGTGCTGGGCGGACGGCAGGTGCTCCCAGGTGGCGGGGAGACGGTCGAAGAGCGCCGCGGAGTAGGACAGGGTCTCGTCGAGGAAGAGCGCGAACAGGTCGTTCGACAGGTCGTAGTGCCGGTGGATGTTGTCCCGCGCCCCGGTGAGCGTGTTGCGCTGGGCCTTCGGCCTGCGCGGCGCCCACAGGCCGCGCAGGCGTTGCAGCGGCGCGGGTATGAGCGTGCCCGCGTGCTCGGCGAGCACGGTCAGGACGCCGACCAGGTCCTCGGCCCGCCACTCGCGGGCCATGTAGGACTCGCCGAAGCCGATGAGCCCCTGGGCCGCGATCCGTCGTACGAAGGCGTCGGGGTCGCGCACACAGAGCAACGGCCCGCCCGCGCCCAGGCGTTCGCCGTCGGACAGCGCCACGCTCAGCGGCAGCTTCGCGAACGCCTGCCGGAGGATCGCGCGGGCCGCGGCCCGGCGAAGCGGCGACACCCGGGGCACGGCCACGACATCGGGCCACCGGGCGGCGTCCGGCTCCCCTGGGGACGCGGATCGGGGTGCGGACATGGAGGTGGTCACTGCATTCCTTCCTGCGGGTGGTGGTGGTCCCGGGGCACGACGGGCAGTCCGCGCAGCCACAGCCGGATGCCGTGCCGGCGGATGGCGAAGCTCACCGCGAGGGTCGCGAAGGGGTGGCGGGCGGCGGCACGCAGCAGCGAGCGGGAGGTAGCGGCCCGGCGCTCACCCCGTACGGTCGCGGTGAACAGCCGGATGCCCGACCGCTCCAGGTGGACGGCGAGGTCGAGGCGCTCGTCCGGACGGGGCAGCCGCATCCGGTACTCGCCCGCGACCGCGAAGAACGGCGAGACGTAGAACTCCTTGCCGGTGCTCGTGCCGCTCCGGGACGCGGCGTCGGGGCGCAGGAGGTAGCAGTGCCGCTCGCCGTAGGTGTTGTGCACCTCGGCCACCACACAGCGCAGCTCTCCGCCGGGGCCGTGGCACCAGAACAGCGTCAGGGGGTTGAAGACATGCCCGAGCACCCGGGCACTGCCCAGCATCAGCACCTGACCGCCGTCCAGTTCCACCCCCCGGGCCCGCAGATAGCGCTCAAGGCCGCAACGGATACCGGCGTCGCGTCCGGCGAAGTGGTCACGCCCGGAGAAACGGGCCAGCGGACGCAGCGGACGGGGCAGCACCGGCAGCCGGTCCACGTCCACGAACCACAGATAGGTGCGGTGGGTCAGGGCGTCGCGGAGCGGGCGGGTGCGCACGTGGGTGATCAGGCTCGGGTAGAGGGCGGGCACGCGCACGTCCGTCCTCGCGCGTTCCACGGCCCTCACCACCGCACCCCCAGCGCCTCGGCCGCCCGGACACCGGAGCGGCAGCCGTCCTCGTGGAACCCCCAGCCGTGATAGGCCCCGGCGTAAGCGGTGACCGAGGTGTTCAGTGCCGACAGGTGCCGCTGCGCGGCCACCGACTCCGTCGTGTACACGGGGTGCTCGTACACCATGCGGGCCAGGACCCGCTCCTCGTCCACGCGGCCGTCGTCGCCGAGGGTGACCACGTAGGTCTCCGGGGCGTCGAGGTGCTGGAGGCGGTTCATGTCGTAACTGACCTGGACCCGTTCCGCGGTGGTGCGGCAGGAGGGCAGCAGGTAGTTCCACGCCGCCCGCGCGCCCGGTGTGCGGGGCAGCAGGGTGGTGGAGGTGTGCAGCAGGGTGGGATTGCGGGAGTAGCGGAAGGCGCCCAGGGTGCGGCTCTCGGCCTCGGTGGGGTCGGCGAGCAGGCGCAGGGCCTGGTCCGGGTGGGTGGCGACGACGACGGCGTCGTACGTGGTGACCGCCCCGTCCTCCGTGGTGACCTCGGCACGGTCGGCGCCGCGCCGCAGCGACCGTACGGGGGTGGAGGTGTGCACGGCGTGGAGCTGCTTCTCGACACGGGCGACGTACTCGCGCGAACCGCCGGTGACCGTGCGCCAGGTCGGCGAACCGGTCACGGTGAGCATGCCGTGGTGGTCCAGGAACCGGAACAGATAGCGGGCGGGATAGCGCAGGGCGGTGCCCGGCGGGCACGACCAGACGGCCGACACCACGGGTATCGCGAAGTGTTGTACGAAGTAGTCGGAGAAGCGGTGCCGGGCCAGGAACTCCCCGAGCGTTCCCGCGCTCCCCTCTCCCCCGGCCAGGAGCCGCCGTGCCGCCCGGTGGAAGCGCGGCACTTCGGCGAGCATCCGCAGATACGCCGGGCGCAGGGCGTTGCGCGGCTGGGCGAACAGACCGCGTGCCCCGCGCGCCCCCGCGTACTCCAGACCGCAGCCCTCGCACCGCACCGACATGCTCATCTCGGTCGGCTCCGTGGCCACCCCCAGCTCACGGAAGAGGCGCAGCAGGTGGGGGTAGGTCCGTTCGTTGTGCACGATGAACCCGGAGTCGACCTGCCGCACCCGGCCGTCGGCCGACAGCACGTCGTGCGTGTGGGCGTGCCCGCCGGTCCTCGCGTCCGACTCGTACAGCGTGACCTCGTGCGACCGCCCCAGCACATGGGCCGCCGTCAGCCCGGCTATCCCACCGCCGATCACCGCCGTGCGCCGTCGTCGCGCCATGCCGCTCCTCTCCCCGGTCCACCGGGGCGTGACTGCCCCGTGTGAGGGAATCCGGAGCCGGGGGCCGCGCGGTTTGGTGCCGACCAGCGATTTCTCCGGCCGCTCCGGCCGCTCCGGCCGCTCCGGCCGTACGGAAGCGACTCGCGCCGCGTCGGCGCACGTTCGTATGATCACCGGTGACCTTTTGATCCGCTGAGCTGTTGGGCACGGCGAACGACGGCACATCCGGCAGGGCGAGGATCAAGGAGCGGTCAATGAGGAGCAATTGGAAGCGGCGGGCCGGCCGAGCGGCGCTCACGGCGGCTGCGTGCGCCGTCCCGTTCGCCCTGTCCACCGGTTCGGCGCACGCCGACGAGACACACCACAGCGGCTCGCACACCGCTCCGGTCGTGGCGCTGATCAACACCGGCCAGATCGACGACCCGCTGGAGGACGTGCTCGAACACACCCTGCTCTTCGGCGACGGGTACACCTGGAACTGACGGGCGGGAGCCGACCCTCGCGGCGGCGCCGGCGGCCGTAGCGCCGCCGGGACACCGCCGACCAGGTCGGCGGCTGGGCACCTACGGCCGCGGGTCCGCGGCCTCCGGGGTCTCCCGGCACTCCACATGGCCCCAGCCGTGCGCGTTCTTGGCGATCTTCTCGCCCGCGGCGTACGGCTTCTGGCAGTGGCAGCGGCCGGGGAACTTGGCCTTGATCACGGCACCCGAGGTCCGCTTCTTCGCCCCGGTGGCCTTGGCGCCCGTGGCCTTCGCGCCCGTGGCGGACTTCTTCGGGGTGCGGCTCGCGGTCATGCGCTCCGCGCGCGGCTCGGGGATCGTCAGGGCGCCGTGCGCGGTGCCCGCGGGCTCCTGGGTCGTCGCGGCGTCGCTCGCCGCCACGTCGGCGATCGCGTTGAGGTGATCGCCGTCCACCTGGTGCGCGGCCACGTGCCGGAACGTCACCTCGCGGCCTTGCAGCAACGCGTCGATGCGTACGACCAGGTCCTTGTTGGCCACCGGCTTCTTCGACGCGGTCAGCCATCCGTTGCGCTTCCAGGACGCGATCCACTTGGTGACGGCGTTCATCGCGTACTGACTGTCCATGCGCACCTCAAGAGGCACCGCCGGGTCGGTGGCCTCAAGGAGCTCGGCGAGCGCGGTCAGCTCGGCCACGTTGTTCGTGGAGTGGCCCAGCGGACCGGCCGCCCAGCGCCGCGGCGTGCCCTCGGCGTCGGCGACCACCCACGCCCAGGCCGCGGGGCCGGGGTTCTTCTTCGCCGCTCCGTCACAGGCAGCAATGATCAAGTCAGACATGCCCCCGATGATTTCATCCGCCGCCCGGCACCGGGACGGCGGAGGCCCTCACCGCGCGCCGCGAGTCCGCGAGTCCGCGAGAGAGGCATCCACGCGAGGGAGACCTACGTCACAAACAGCCGTGTCACATCTCGCCGAGCCCGCCCGTCATAGGGGTGCAACCGCAGACAACGGCAATGGAGCGCATCATGGAAGCACGTCTGAACCCCTTCGCCAATCCCGTCCTCGGCCGGATCTTCAAGCACCTCATCGCCGCGAACAAGGAGCTGGCGAACACCACTCTGCCGCTCTCGACCCAGGAGCTGGTCAAGCTGCGCGCGAGCCAGATCAACGGCTGCGGCTTCTGCACCGACATGCACTTCAAGGACGCCGTGGCCGCCGGGGAGACCCCCGAGCGCCTGAACCTCGTCGCGGCGTGGCGGGAGGCGACCGTCTTCACCGACGCCGAGCGTGCTGCGCTGGAGCTGGCGGAGGAGGGCACCCGCATCGCCGACGCGGCCGGTGGCGTCCCGGACGAGGTGTGGGCGAACGCGGCCAAGCACTACGACGAGGACCAGCTCGCCGCCCTGGTGGGCGTCATCACCATCATCAATGCCTTCAACCGGGGCAACGTCCTGCTCCAGACGCCCGCCGGTGACTACCGGCCGGGCCAGTTCGGGTGACCCCGGGCGGTTGGACCGCGTAGAGGGGGCGCTCTCACGCCGGTCGGTCTCGTCCGTCAGTCCACCTCCACCGCGCGCCGCGCCAGGGGCAGGCACTCCTTGATGCGTGTGCGCGGGTCGGACCCGGACGAGGCGCCGGGGGACGGCGGCCCCTTGTGGGCGTCGGCCGCGAGAGCGCCCCGGCTCAACCACTACTCGGCGGTACGGGCACACTCCGCCAGCTCTCCCGTGCGGGGCCTCTTCTTGGCGTCGGCTATGTCGTCCCCGCACTCCTCCGGCACGGCATACTGGGTGAGCTGGGTCGTTCCATGCATCATGGCTTCGGCCCTGCGGACCATCTCGGCGTCCCGCTCACGCACGTAGCGTGCGGCCAACTCCGCGCAGTCCAGCGGCGGCTGGTCGCCTGTGGGCGTGGGCAGTGCGACCGGGGCCGCGGGCTGGGGCCGTGCTTCGGAAGGACCCACCGGTACGTCCGGCCCGGCGCTCATGACGACGGCTCCGGCCGCGACAACGAACACGCACAGGGCGGGCAGAACTTTACGCACGGTGGATCAGGCCCCCATCGGTTGCGCCGACGTTCTGGGGCCCTTCGACGGCGGGCCCCAGAGTGTTCTACAGGATGTGGGCGTGTCAGCACGCGTCAGGGCCCGTCGCCGGGCTGCAATCAGCGCATCCGGCGCAGGAAGACATCGCCCGCGCCGTTGGTGTCACCGGGCACGAGGTTCCCGGCCGGGGAGTCGAACACCACCGCGCCGCCCCCGTCGCTGACGCCGGTCCTGCGGCCGGGCTCGGTGTCCTCGTACACCGGCTCGCTCTCGCGGCTGATGAGGCGCACCTCCCCCGTCTCCATGTCCTTCAGGAAGACGTCCGCGCTGCTGTCGCCGTCGTCGTCGGGGGCGAGGTTGGCGGCGGCGGAGGTGAAGGCCGCGTAGCGCCCGTCGGCGCTCAGGGAGACGTCGCCGCTCGCGCCGTCGGCCGGTGTGCCGTCGGAGGCGGCGCTGACCAGCCGCATGCGCCGGGACTCGCGGTCGTAGAGGTAGACGTTGTCCACACCGCGCGGACTCGGTCCCTCCGGGCGGAGCACCCTGGACGCCGAGGTGAACGCCACGTAGCGGGCATCGCCGCTGAGGGCGGAGCCCCAGGAGGGCGTCTTGCGGTTGTAGGCGTGCGGGACACTGATGAGTTCGGTGGTGCCCTTCTCGCGGTCGCGCAGGAAGATGTCCGTGGCGGAGGTGTGGTCCTCCACCCCGGCCAGGCCGGTGGTGTTGGCGGTGAAGGAGACGTACCGCCCGCCGGAGCCGCCCGCGAACGACGGGGCGAACGCGTCGCCCTGGCCCTGCTTGCCGTCGTTGGTGAGCTGTACCAGCTCCGTGGTCTTCTTCTTCCGGTCGTAGAGGAAGACGTCGTCCCGTGTGTTGGCGTCTCCCTCGACGAGGTCCCCGGCGCCCGAGGCGTAGGCGACGTAGCGGCCGTCGCCGCTGACCACGGGGTCGTAGGTGAGGTGGTTGCGCAGTCCCTCGTAGGACGCTCCCGTGGGGCTGACGCGCAGGGTCTTGCCGGTGTTCCTGTCGTGCAGGAAGACGTCGTCGAGGTCGTTGGGGTCACCGCTCACGAGGTCGTCGGCGGTGGAGGTGAAGACGGCGTAGCGCCCGTCGGGGCTGAGCGAGACCTCCCGTACGACTCCGTGGCTCGCCTTGCCGTTGCTTCTGACGCTGACGCGTTCCGTGCTGCCGGTGACGGTGTCGCGGACGAAGGCGTCGGGCGTGCCGTTGGTGTCGCCCGGGACCAGGTTGCGGGAGGCCGAGACGAACGCGACGTAGCGGCCGTCGGCGCTGATGGCGGGGCTGGTGGAGGCGGCGTTGCCCTGCGCCCCGTCCGGGCCGACGCTGACCCGCTCGGTGCGCGGCACTTCGGGGTCGGCGGCGGTCGCGCTCATGGGCGCCAGCACGGTCGCCGCGCAGAGGGCGGTGAGCGCGGCACCGGCGGCCGTCACGCGCCGCCGAACGGTCATGGTCATCGGTTCCTCCTGGGGCGACAGCGGTCTCCGGGGGTCGTCCGGGCGCGCCGGGGGAGGAAGGCCGGGCAGGGCGGAGCGGGTCGTCCGGTGTGCGTCGTCCCCCGTGCAGCACCGTGGACGAGCGAACACCGTGGGCCGGTGGGGGTCAATGTGCCGGGTGCCCTGCACGGTGCGGATGCGTCGGTTGCAGCACGGGGTGCGGGTCGCTTCGGCGGAGTTTTGTGCCGTCCTGGCGGAGGAGGGGCAACCATAAGGCCGGGCAGCTCCGTCGACGGAGCTGCCCGGCCCTGAGCGCGGTAAGCCTGACCGCTGGCTTGCACCCGATGCACCCGGTGGCTTACGCCCCGGGGACCCGGTGGCTCACACCTGGCCGCGCCAGGCGCCCGTCTCCACCCCGTCCCGCTTCTCGATGAACTGCTTGAACCGCTTGAGGTCACCGGTGACCTGCCGCTTGACGAAGCCGAGCTTGTCGCCCACGGAGTCGGCCAGGCCCTTCGGGTCGTGGTCGAGCTGGAGCATGACCTTGGTCCTGTCCTCACCCAGGCGATGGAAGGTGACGACGCCCGCCTGCTTGGCCTCCCCTCCGGTGGTGGTCCAGGCCACCCTCTCGTCGGGGATCTGCTCGGTGATCTCCGCGTCGAACTCGCGCACGACGCCGCCGATCTTCGTCTTCCAGTGCGTGAGCGTGTCGGAGCGCTGCTCGATGCGCTCCACGCCGTCCATGAACTCGGGAAAGGTCTCGAACTGGGTCCACTGGTTGTACGCGGTGCTGACCGGGACGGCTACCTCGATGGACTCTTCAACCTTGGACATGGAGTTACCTCAGCTCTCTGTGTTGCAAGTGGTGCGGAGGGGGACACCTTCGGGAGTTCCCGGCATCACGTCATCCATGCATACGATCACGGCACATCGACGCCGCCTGGATCACCGCTCCTTCCCCACGTACCCCGTGAGCTGGCCCAGGAGGCGGCCGAGTTCGGCGACGTGGGCGGCGGCCGGGATCACGCTGGTGGCGAGCGGGTCGCGCAGGGCGTTGCGGGTGGCGCCGAGAGCCCAGTCACGGCAGTACCAGTCCCTGCCGCCGCGGTTCATGCCGTCGGCGTGCGCCTGCACTATGGCGGCGAGGCGCTGCAACTCGACGCGCAACCGCTGGTCGAGTTGTTCGAGTCGCCGCTGGGGCGGCAGGGACCGCCCCGCCGCGGTCGCTTCGGCGATGAGCGCCGCGAGTTCGACCTCACCGGCACGGAATGGCTCTGTCGGGTGGTGCATGTCGACGCCCTTTCGCGGCGTTGGCCGTCCCCCGGGACGCTGCCGGTGGCGTCGAGGCTCACAGATGTGCGGCGCCGGCAACCGATCAGGGTGCGGTCGGTTAGAGGCGATCTGATTTCGCCCCTGCATTGGCTGCTTCCGGGGCTGGGGCGGCTTCGGATGCAGCCGTTCGCCGGCTCTTCGGATTCAGCCGGGTCATGCGCCCAACTCTTTTGTGCGGTTGGGGACTTGCTCCCGGCGCGCCCTCGGTCCCGCACTCCGGCGCGGGGCCGGAGTACGGGGCCGAGGCATGGATCCGGACGCGACCGGCTAGTCCGCCGCGCCCAGTGCGCGCGCGATCTCCGTCGCGTTGGCGTACTCACCGCCTTCGGGGAGTCGGCGCACGGCCTCCAGAGTGGCCTCGGGGGCGTGGTTGGCCTCAAGTGCTTCCAGTACTGCCTGGCGGTCGGCGGGGAAGGTGGTGCGCTGAAGGTGGCGGGCCAGTTCGCTCCGCAGGTCCTCGCCCCCGTCCGTGCGGATGTCGTCGTCCGCCGGCGGCTCGGGCTCGTACGCCTCCTCGGCGTGCGTGGGATGACCGGAACGCAGGTGGCCCTCCATTTCGTGCTTCAGTTCGTCGTCCTTGCGCGGGCTGACCTGGTTGCTGCCTCGTTCCATGACCCACTCGTTCCTTTCGGGTGGTGCGGGTGGTGCGGGTGGTGCGGGTAGTGCGGCTGTCGTGGATGGTGCGGGGCGCGGCCGGTTCGGGGCGCGGGTGGTGCGCTCACGCGCTGTTCGGTTCGTACGTCCAGCGCAGCAGCGCGCCGAGACCGCCCGACGGCACGCTCGCGTCGACGGAGTCGTCGGGTCCTTCGAAGCCGTCGCCGTTCGGCGAGGGCAGGACCAGGACGTCGGCGGCGGTGACGGCCGCCGCGCGCAGCAGCGCGTCATCGGCGCGGACCGACACCGGTTCGCTCTCGCCGAGGGCCCGCGCATCGCTGCGGCCGACGGCGAGCTGGTCGGGTCCGGCGCCCACCCAGGTCTCCCGCGCGAGGTCCGCGCCGTCCAGCCGGATGAGCAGCGTGGCGATGCGGTGTTCCTGGGCGGCTTCGACCAGGGCGGGCACGCCCTCCACCGCGTCGGTCGGCCGGTCGGTGCCCACCCGTCCGGCGCGGAAGCGGTCGAGCGCCTCGTCGGTGCGGCGCCGGGTGAACTCCTCCCGCGCCCGCTCGATGGCCTCCTCAAGGACGGCCGAGGAGGAGCCCGGGGCGCGTCCGCCGTGTTCGGTCTCCACGGTGACCTGCCGGACGGTCTCCGGAAGCGCCTGGTGCACGGCGGGGCGCTCGCGCGGGTCGCCGACCAGGAGCACCATGTCGGCGCCGGAGTCCTCGTACGCCGAACTGAGTGCCTCGGCGATCTCGACGGCGTTCTGCTCCCAGGTGTTCTCGACCTTGAGCTGGAAGTGCCGCTCGGACCAGTCCGCCGTGGCGGTGCGGTGGACCGGCCACTGCCGCCCCTCCACCTGCCCGGCGTCCTCGGCGCCCGCCGCCCCGCGCAGTTCGAAATCGGCGCCGGTCCGGTCGATGTAGGCCACCAGGCAGTCCGGGTCCTGCCCGGTCAGTTCCAGGAGCGGGGTGAGCCTCGGCAGCGCGTCCCAGCTGACGATCAGGCGCTGCGGCGGGCGCGCGAGGCGATGGCTGAGCACCACCTCGCCGCCCGCTGCGAAGATCACCCGGCCCGCGGGGTCGTCGGCGGGCCCGATGCGGGACAGGGCCTCGCGTGCCGCCTCGACGGTCGCGGCGTCGGCCCCCTGCCCCTCCAGTTCGCGGCAGGCTTCCCGCACGGACAGCTCACGGCGCTTGGCACCCGCCTCGTCGTTCTGGGCGGTGTCGAAATAGACGGTCGCCCACGGTCCCGGACGGTCGAAAAGCGGTTGCAGGAAAGAGAGCTGCACGGTGTCTCCTCATTGACTACTTCGGGTGGCCCGAGTCGGGTGCCCAAGGGGCCGGGGGGCGACACGAACAAGCTCCCTTTGCATGCGAAGGCCCGCACCGCTCACACACATTCAACGTAAAGCCGGGGGACTCGGGCTGCCATCGCGCGGGCGCGGGGCCGGGCACCGACACGCGCACCACCTGCGCAAACGACGAACGGGGTGCGCCGTCGCCCGCCCTGTTCCCGCAGCCTCGCGCGACCTCGGCCCGCCCCGTTCCCGCGGGCTCGCGCGGTTTCGGCCCGCACCGCCAAACGGCTGGGAAGCGGCGTGACCGCAAACGGCCGGGAAGCGGCGTGACCTCCCCAGGCGCAACGCCGCTTCCCAGCCGACCGGACACGATTACCCGACGGGTTTCGCTTTACGCCCCCAAGGCAGCACATTCACGCATTTACGCGAATCGACATCTCAGCGGGTGCCCGCCGAGCCTCTGTCCCAGCGCAGGTGCAGCACGGCCACGTCGTCGGCCAGTCCGCCTCTGCCGTCGGCGAGGGCCTCCGCACGGGCGATGAGCCCGTCGACGAACGGCTCGGGGTCGAGGGCGGCCGTCTCCCGCGCGAGGTCCAGCAGGCCGTCCTCGCCCAGACGCTCCTTGCCGCGGCCGGTGTGCCCCTCGAAGAGCCCGTCGGTGAACAGCACGAGCCCCGCCCCCGCCGGTACGGGCACTTCCTCGGCCGGCCAGGCGGCCAGCTCGGGCAGCACGCCCAGGGCCGGGCCGCCGGGGACCTCCACCCAGTCCACCGCCGCGTCCCGCCGGTGCAGGATCAGGCCGGGGTGGCCCGCCCGGGTGATGAGCGCGGTGGAGGCTCCGTGCCGGACGCTGACGCTGGTCAGCGTGGCGAAGACATGGTCCGCCGCCCGCTCCGCCATCAGGATCTCCTCCAGGCGGCGCACCTGCTCCGCACCGGTGATGCCGCTGAGCACCAGCGTGCGCCAGGCGATGCGCAGCGCCACGCCAAGGGCCGCCTCGTCGGGGCCGTGCCCGGAGACATCGCCGATCAGGGCGTGGAGGGTGCCGTCGTCGCCCTGCACGATGTCGTAGAAGTCGCCGCCGAGGAGGGCTTGCGCGCGTCCGGGCCGGTAGCGGGCGACCACGTGCACGCCGTCGCCGCCGAGCAGGGGCCGGGGCAGCAGTCCCCGTTCGAGGCGGGCGTTCTCCTGGGCCTGCATCTGGGTCGCCTGAAGGGCCACGGCCGCCTGCTCGGCGTGCTTGCGCTGGATGGCGTAGCGCACCGCGCGCTCAAGCAGCTCCGGCTCGACGTGGCCTTTGACCAGGTAGTCCTGGGCTCCCGCCGCCATGGCCGCCAGCGCGGCCTCCCGGTCGGCGAGGCCGGTCAGAACGACGATCGCCGCCTGGTCGGTGCGGCTCTGGATACGGGAGACGGCGTCGAGGCCGTGCGCGTCCGGCAGGTTGAGGTCCAGCAGGACGCAGTCCGGTATCTCCTCCGCGAGGAGTTCATGGGCGTGGGCCATCGAGCGGGCCCATCGCAGGCTCATCTCGCAAGTGCTGTCGGCGGCCAGTTCCTCCACCAGGAGCGCGTCACCCGGGTCGTCCTCGACCAGCAGCACGGACGGCCGCTGCCACTGCCACTGCCACCCGGCCGGATCGCCGTCTTGGCCGACCGTGACCGGACCAGCAGCCCATGACGGTGCCGCCACCATGCTCTTCACCTTTCCCGCCCGCCTGTCCCGTGGTGCCCTGCCGGCTCTACGGCTGCGCGCCCGCATGCTCCGCTCGGCCTCTTTTGGATCTTCACGGATGGCATGCAGGCCCCGTCTGCCCCTTCAGACGCAGGCGAAACAGGGAAGATCGGATGACGGGGGGATGGTTCCGGCGGGCC
>NZ_JASKYR010001269.1:0-1361 GCF_041028215.1 Streptomyces flavofungini | reverse complement strand
GGGCCTGCCGCTCTCGCGCGGCCAGGCCCTGGCCTCGGACAGCAGGCGCACGTTGCCCCGGTCCCAGTGCACCTGTGAGGTGGGGGTGTCGGCGTGCAGGGTGCGCGGGAGCAGGCCGTGCCGCAGGGCCMGCAGCCATCTTGATCACGGCGGCGGCCCCTGCGGCGGCCTGGGTGTGTCCCAGGTTGGACTTGACGGAGCCGAGCCACAGCGGTGTTTCCCCGGGGCGGTCCTGCCCGTAGGTGTCGAGCAGGGCCTCGGCCTCGATGGGGTCGCCCAGGGCGGTGCCCGTGCCGTGTCCCTCGACCGCGTCGACCTCGTGGGCGCTCACCCCCGCGTCGGCCAGGGCCTGCCGGACGACCTGGCGCTGGGCGGGGCCGTTGGGGGCGGTGAGGCCGTTGCTCGCGCCGTCCTGGTTGACGGCGGAGCCCTCGATCACGGCGAGGACGGGGTGGTTGTTGCGGCGGGCGTCGGACAGCCGCTCAAGGAGGAGCAGTCCGGCGCCCTCGGACCAGGCGGCGCCGTCGGCTCCCTCGCCGTAGGACTTGCAGCGGCCGTCGGGGGAGAGGCCCCGCAGCCGGGAGAAGCCGGTGAAGGCGGCCGGGGTGGCCATGACGGCGACACCGCCCGCGAGCGCCAGGTCCGCCTCGCCGGAGCGCAGCGAGCGGCACGCCAGGTGCAGGGCGACCAGGGAGGAGGAACAGGCCGTGTCCACGGTCAGTGCGGGGCCGTTCAGGCCCAGGGCGTAGGCGATGCGGCCGGACAGGGCGCCGCCCGCGGTGCCCACCGGCAGCAGGCTCTCCAGGTCACCGGACGGGTCGGCCGCGCCCGCCGCGTAGTCGTGGTACATCGCGCCGGTGAACACACCGGTGCGGGTGCCGCGCAGCGTGGCGGCGTCGATCCGGGCGCGTTCCACGGCCTCCCAGGCGGTTTCCAGGAGCAGCCGCTGCTGAGGGTCGGTGGCCAGGGCCTCACGTGTCGACATCTGGAAGAACCCGGCGTCGAAGTGGGCCGCGTCGCGCAGGAAGCCGCCTTCGCGGGCCACGGAGGTGCCGGGGGCGTCGGTGTCGTCGCCGAAGAGGGCCTCCAAGTCCCAGCCCCGGTCCTCGGGGAAGGCGGACACGGCGTCGGTGCCCTCGCGCAGCAGCTCCCACAGCGCCTCGGGGGTGGTGGCGCCGCCGGGCAGGCGGCAGGCCATGGAGACGACGGCGATGGGGTCGTCGTCCGCGGCGGCCGTGGCGGACGGCGCCGCGGCTTCAGGCCCCGGGGCGTGCTGGTTCAGTCCGGCCAGTTCCCTGGCCAGGGCGGCGGGGGTGGGGAAGTCGAAGGCGAGGCCCGCGGGCAGCGGCAGCCCGGTGGCC
>NZ_JASKYR010001268.1:0-1602 GCF_041028215.1 Streptomyces flavofungini | reverse complement strand
GGCCTGCGTCGAGGGCCTCGGCGCCCTCGGCGACGAACGCGCCCGCCCGGTCCTGACGGCGGCCCGCGGCCACCCCCGCCTCGCGGCGGCGGCAGCGGCGGCACTGGCGAGGCTGCCGGGGTGAGGCGGAGGCGGCGCGGTCGGCTCATGCCCCCGTCGTGGCCCCCGGCACTGACAGGGCGCCGCGCCCGGCGGCTTCGGCCGCCCGGGGGGCCTTCTTCGCGCCGCCCGGCTCCGGGTCGGGGCCCGCCTTGCACTCCGCGTCGGTCTCGCCGCCCCCGTCGGGCAGTCGGCCCGTCGCCAGGTAGTCGGCCAAGTAGCGGTCCAGGCAGGCGTTCCCGCTGAGAGTGATGCCGTGGTTGCCGCCGCCCGTCTCGACCACGAGGCGGGAGCCGGAGAGCCTGCGGTGCAGGGCGAGGGCGCCCTCGTAGGGCGTCGCGGGGTCGTCCGTCGCCTGGAAGAGGAGGACCGGGGGCAGTTGGTCGTTGGTGACGTCCGGGGCGCTCAGGTGGTGGGTGCGCCAGAACGCGCACGGAGCGTTGTACCAGGCGTTGTTCCAGGTCGAGAACGGTGCGCGCGCGTGGATCTCCGCATTGTCCGCGCGCCAGGTCTCCCAGTCGTGCGGCCACAGCGCGTCCCTGCACTGCACGGCCGTGTAGACGCTGTAGCTGTTCTCCTTCGCCGTGTCGCTCGCCGCGAGCTGTTCGTAGGCGGCGACGAGCGGGCGGGCGTCGTCCTTGTTCGCGTACGCGGCGAAGGCCTTGGCGAGGAGCGGCCAGTAGCCGTTGTTGTAACCGGCGGGGATGAAGGTGTCCTCCAGCTCGGTGGCGCCCACCTTCTTGCCCGCGGGACGCGCGGCCAGCTCCTCGCGCAGGGCGTACCACCGCGCCTCGACGCCTGCCGGGTCACCGCCGAGTCCGTACGTGGCGTCGTGCCGGGCGATCCAGGCCATGAACGCCTTGTGGCGGGCGTCGAAGGCGTGGTCCTGGCGGAGGTTGTCGTCGTACCAGACGCCGGTCGGGTCGACGACGGAGTCCAGTGCCATGCGCCGCACGCGGTGCGGATAGAGCTTCGCGTACATGGCCCCCAGGTAGGTGCCGTAGGAGTAGCCGAAGAAGTTGACGCGCCCGGCGCCGAGCGCCGCGCGGATCGCGTCCATGTCCTTGACCGTGCTCACCGTGTCGATGAACGGCAGGACGTCCGCGTACTTCGCGTGGCAGGCGTCGGCGAAGGCCTTGGCACGGTCGAGGTTGGCCTTCTCCGCCGCGCGCGTGACCGGGACGCTCCGCGGCCGTACGGGGGCGAAGTGGCCGGGGCGGCAGTTCAGCGCCGGTCTGCTCCTGCCGACGCCGCGCGGGTCGAAGCCGATGATGTCGTACCGCGCCGCCACCTTCCCGGGCAGCGCCTTGGCGACGGAACCGGCCATGGAGAGCCCGCTGCCGCCGGGACCGCCGGGGTTCACCAGGAGCGGCCCCTGGGAGGTCTTCGCGGTGTGCCTGACGCGGGACAGGGCGAGGGTGATCTTCCGGCCGCCGGGGTCCTGGTGGTCCAGGGGCACCTTCAGGGACGCGCACTCCAGCGCGGGGTAGGCCGGTGTGGCGC
>NZ_JASKYR010001267.1:0-1742 GCF_041028215.1 Streptomyces flavofungini | reverse complement strand
GACCGGGCGCGGGTGTGCAGGTCGCGGGCGCGGTCCCACTGCCGGGTGAGGAGGGCCAGGCGGCCGAGGCCGGAGAGGCGGGCGGATATGTCCGAGGCGAGGCCCAGCTCCGTCGCGATGCGCAGGCCCTCCAGCTGTCGGCGCTCCGCTTCCCAGCGTCAGCATGCCCCGCAGCCCAAGAGCGGCGGCAACCACCCATCGCGCCTCGACGGTTGCCTCGGCGGTTGCCCCAGCACTCTGCTCCACCGCTTCCGCCAGGGCCAGTGCTCGTGCGTTGGTCTTCTCGGCGGCCGTTACCTGACCGGCGCTGAACAGGCCGTAGGCGTGCAGCCACAGTGGCCGCGCGTGGCCGGGGGCGTGGCCGGGGGCCGGTTCCGGCGTGGCTCGCTCGCCGGTCAGCAGTGCGAACGCGTCCCGCAGCAGCCGGAGGTCACCGTGGTCCCGCGCGGTGCCGAGTACGGCGGAGAGCGCGCGCCGCCCCTCGGTCAGCCGCCCCCTGAGCAGCCACCACCAGGCCAGCGCCACGGCGAGCCGCACCGCCGCACCGTCCTCGGAGCCGGTGCCCCGGGCCGCCGCGTCGAGCGCCGCCCGCAGGTTCCCCGCCTCCGCGTCGAGGCGTTCGAGCCAGAGCCGCTGTCCGGCGTCGCGGAGACGCGGCTCGGCCCGCTCGGCGAGGTCCAGATAGTGGCGCAGGTGGCGGCCGCGTACGGCGTCCAGTTCCGCCGCGTCGCGCAAACGGTCGACGGCGTACGCGGCCACGGACTCCAGGAGCCGGTACCGCGTCCCCGAAGGACCGGTCACCATCGTCACGAGCGAACGGTCGACCAGGCGGCCCACCAGCGAGGACACCTCCTCCCGCGCCACACCGTCCCCCGCGCACACCACCTCGGCGGCCTCCAGCGTGCAGCCCTCCCGGTGCACGGCGAGCCTGCGCAGGACCGTGCGCTCCGGGGCGCTCAGCAGCTCCCAGCTCCAGTCGATCATCGCCCTCAGGGTCCGCTGCCGCGCCGGAACGCCCCGCCGCGAGGCGTCGAGCAGCCGGAAGCGGTCGTCGAGACGGGCGGCCAGCTCCGCGACGCCGAGTGAGCGGACCCGCGTCGCGGCGAGTTCGAGGGCGAGCGGGATGCCGTCCAGGCGGCGGCAGATCTCGGCCACGGCGTCCTCGTGGCCGTCCAGCGAGAAGCCGGGGGCCGCGGCGGCGGCACGCTCCGCGAACAGACTCATGGCGTCGGCGGGAAGCAGCGGTTCGACGGCGAACACCGCTTCGCCCGCGAGGGCGAGCGGCTCCTGGCTGGTGGCGAGGACACGGAGGCCGGGGGCGGCCCGCAGCAGGCGGTCGGTCAGTTCGGCGGCCTCCTCGACGACCTGCTCGCAGTTGTCGAACACGAGCAGGGCCCCGCGGTCGCGCAGCGCGGCGGCGAGCTGCTCGGCCTCGTCGGCGCCACCGGGCCCCGGCAGCCCGGCGGGCGCGTCGTCCCGCAGCCCGAGGGCGCCCGCGACGGCCTGGGCCAGCCCGGCGACCCCACCCTCGGGCTGCCGCCCGGCGAACTCGACGCACCACACCCCATCGGCGAACCGGCACGCCCCGGCACCCGAGGGCGCCCGCGACGGCCTGGGCCAGCCCGGCGACCCCACCCTCGGGCTGCCGCCCGGCGAACTCGACGCACCACACCCCATCGGCGAACCGGCTCGCCGGAGGTGCTGTGGAGGGTGCCGGGGCGTGCCGGTTCGCCGATGGGGTG
>NZ_JASKYR010001266.1:0-1098 GCF_041028215.1 Streptomyces flavofungini | reverse complement strand
STCCCCCCTTGTACGCAGGGGAAGGGAGAGCAGCACGCTCGCCGACACGGCGAAGGAGGCGGCGTCGAGGGAGATGGCGGCGGTGTAGCCGAGCAGGGAGACGACGACACCGGCGGAGGCGAACCCGGCGATCATCGCGAGGGAACGCCCGGTGGCGAGCAGCGAATTGGCGCGGAGCCGAAGCTCGGGCCCGACGATCTCGGGGATGGCGCTGCGCAGCGAGACACCGGAGAGGGTCGAACAGAACCCGGTGACGACGGCGAGGACGTAGAGCAGCCCGGCCCGCCCGGCGTCGGGAGCGATCAGCAGCGCTACCATGGCGGCGCACTGCGTGAGATCGGCGCCGACCATCAACCTCTTACGGTCGTACGCCGAGACCAGCCGTCCGCTCACAAAGCCGGATACGACGCTGGTCAGCAGCCGCACGGCCATGAAGATCCCGGCGGCGAGGGCGCTGTCGGTGACCTCGTAGATGAAGACGTTGAGCGCGACCATGTTCAGGTAACTGCCGTACGCCGAAACGCCGTTGCCCACTACGAGCAGGCGAAAGTGCCTCAAGCGTGCCCCCTGGTCCACCGCTGGTGCGTCACTCACCGTCATATGTCGCTGCACTGTGCCGCGACGGCCTTCACACTCACGCGCCCCGAAGCGCGCCCACAGTCCCCCGAACTGGTGACTTGACAAGTTCAACTCGACCGCTGCACCCAGGGTTTGCTCTGGGTTCCGCCCTGGTCAGGCCCTTCGACCCTGGGATTCCTTTCTGTTTCCGCGGGACCATGGTTAGATCAAGATGAGGTCATGACGTCGTAGTTGACAGTCCCTCCCGGAGGGCAGATGCCAGTAACCAGCCGCTCCCGCCCCCAGAACGCACCGGCCCTGTCCCACCGAGAGCGCCAGGTGCTGGCCCACATCGCGGCAGGCCTCTCCCACAAGCAGGTCGCCCGCCGCCTCGGCATCAGCGTGCACACGGTCAGCACCTACCTCCGCCGCATCCGCACCAAGCGCACCGCTCCGACGGTGGCGCATCTGATCCGCCTGGGCGTGGCGGAGGGAATCACGTCGGGCACCCCGAGCTAGCCCGCGCCCACCACCCCCTCC
>NZ_JASKYR010001265.1:0-1208 GCF_041028215.1 Streptomyces flavofungini | reverse complement strand
GGGTGTGGCGACCGCCCGGTCGTCACCCGTCCGGCCGCCCGCCACACCCAGCGCCGCCGCCACGGGCGCGCCGACCGCCAGGACGACGGCGACGGCCACGGCGCACAGCCGCCGCCTGCGCCGGGCCCGGCACAGCCGCCCGAGCTCGCCGCCCTTATGGGTGAGAGGCGCTGCCTTCCCTCCGGTACGCGGGAGACCGCCGAATCACTCAAGGCCCGCCGGGGAACACGCCGGGGACCACACGCGCGAGAGGCCCCGGAGCGCGCTCAGAACAGATGGATCGCCAGGTGCCCGAGCGGCAGTCCGAGCCGCCACGCGGGCGTCCACACCTTCGGCCCGTCCTCCTCGCCCGGCAGCGCACCGCCGCCCGGTACCGCGTCCAGGTCGGGCGCGAGCAGCTCGGTCTCCTCCAGCCACCGCCACGCCAGCTCGGCGAGCTCCAGGTCGGGCCCCGGGCCCCCGGCCGCCTCGGCGTCCTCCAGGAGCAGCGCCATCCGGTCGCGCACCCAGTCCTGCCAGAGCTGGTCGTACTCCGTCAGGGAGAGCCAGGTCTCCATCTGGGTGATCACCCGGATGCCGGACAGCTCGCCCCTGTGGTCCGAGAGGAAGATCGTCAGGGCGAGCGCGTCGCGCCCCGCGCGGTACTCGAACGACGTGGGCGGCATCAGATCGCCGGTGCGCAGCAGCTCGTCGGCGATGTACTCGGCGTACAACCAGGCCATGGGCACGGCCAGTTCGCCGCCCTGAGGGCCTTCCGTGTTCCCTCTGCTCTCGTGCAGCATCCCGTTCCGCCTTCCTCCGGTCCGTGCGCGTCACCGGCCTCTGGCCCCCCAACCCGGAACACGGATGAGGACAGCCGATTACCCGAAGGGGGTGCTGAGCAAGGCGCTTTACGGAGCCTTGACCCGGCCCACGGTTTCACCGCAGGTCGGCGGGGCCGTGTTCTTCGCGTCACAGGGGGCGTCGGTTTGACTCCGTTTCAGGGACTGCATCGGCATTGCTCCTTGATTAATCATTAAATGCGCATGTGACTTCATCTGGCCGGATACCGCCCGAATGACGGAGCCAGATCGATGTCCCAGCGCGCAGTCGGTTCACAGAACACTCGCACCTCAGGGCCCCCACGGGGCGCGGCGAAGGGGCGGGGCCCGCGCGTGGCGGCCGTCGTCGTGGTGGCGCTCGCGGTCACGGGCTGCACGGCGCAAGGT
>NZ_JASKYR010001264.1:0-1320 GCF_041028215.1 Streptomyces flavofungini | reverse complement strand
CTCGTGGGGGTTCTGCGTGACGTCCGCGGCGTGCTCGCCCTCGTACTGCTTCCCCTGCCCCTGCTCGCCGCCACCGCCCCGGCCGCCTTCGCGGGCGGCGGCACGCGGCGGTGGTTCGGCGGGCGCGGCGAGAGCGTGCGCGCGGAGGCGCAGGCCGCCAAGGACGCCGCTGCCGCCGCCTTCTACGAACTGGACACCGCCCAGCGCGATCTGCGGATCTCCATCGAGACGATCTCCGCCGTCGACTCCTCGCCCGCGGCCCGGCACGCCGTGTCCGACTTCGAGGCGCTGGGGCGGCGCATCGACGAGGTCAGCCACCAGTACATCGGCGCGGTCGACGCGCACGACCTCGACCGCGACGACCTCGAATCGTCCGTGGCGGCCCGCGCGCGGGCCGAGCTGAGCGGGGCCAAGGACGAGCTGGACAAGGTCAAGCAGGAGCTGGAGCGGTTCCGGCAGGGGCTCGGCCCGCTCCTGGACAAGGCGGAGACCCAGCTCGCCCGGCTCGCCCCCGCCGTGGAGCGGGCCCGCCAGACCCTGCTTGCCGCGAGCAACGCCCTGGACGCCGTGCGCGCCGCGGGCCTGCGCGCCGACGACCTGGCGGCCCGCCTCGCCGCCCTCGCCCCCGAGCTGACCAAGCTCAACCAGGGCGCGGGGCAGCACGGCGTACCGGAGACGCTCCAGCGCGCCGACCGTGTGCAGCGCGACGCCGAGTCGGTGCGCGCCGAGGCCGAGCGGCTGCCGGAGCGCGCCTCCGAGATCGACCGGCGGCTGGTGTCGCTGCGTACCCGCGCGCAGGCCCTGACCACGCGCAGCGGCCAGGTCGACCCGATCCTCAGCGAGCTGCGGCGGCGGTTCGCCCTGGCCTGCTGGCAGGACCTCCAGCGCGTGCCCGAGCAGGCCGCGGAGAGCGTGCGGCAGGCGGAGACGAAGCTGAAGGAGGCCCAGCGGGCCCGCGACGAGCAGCGCTGGCCGGACGCGACGGCCCTCCTCTCCACGGTCCGTGCGCTCCTGAACAACACGGACGAGGCGGTGTCGGCCGCGGGCGACCGGCTCCAGCGGCTCAACGCCGTCTCCAAGGACCCGCAGCAGGAGATCGAGCGCACCCGGTTCGCGATCAGGGACGCCCAGCGGCTGGCGATGGCGGGCCGCTCGACCCCCGAGCCGCGGCACGCACGGCCGCTCGACGACTCGGTGGCCCGCCTGGACCGCGCGGTCGCCTCCCTCGAAGGCCGCCACCCCGACTACTGGCACTTCCTCACCGAGACCGAGGCGGTGCGCTCGACGGTGGCCCGCGTGGTGGCGCACATCCGGGAGGAG
>NZ_JASKYR010001263.1:0-1084 GCF_041028215.1 Streptomyces flavofungini | reverse complement strand
GAGCAGGGGCGGGTGGGGGAAGACGTAGGACCAGATGCGGCCGCGCCCGCTCATGCGCCGCCACGCGGAGTCGAAGGACCGGCAGTGCGGGCAGCAGGGCCTGGGCGGCCACCGGAGCTGCCCGCAGGCGGGGGCGGCACATGCCTGGATGCGGAGTTCGCCTCGGGCGGCGTAGTTCCAGAAAGGGGCGCCGTCCGTATCGACGGTGGGGGACAGGAGGGACTCGGTCGTCGCGTCTGCCATGTTCTCGTCTCTTCCGGGTGCGGGTTCGTCGTGGCTTGTCGCGCAGTTCCCCGCGCCCCTGGCGGGGCACGGACGTCGCGCCCCCTAGGGGGCGCGTAGCAGTACCGCTGAGGTCGGGACTCCCTCGCCTGCCGTCACCAGGCAGGTGGCGGCGTCCGGGACCTGGGCCGTGCTGGTGCCGCGCAGCTGGCGGACGCCCTCCGTGATGAGGTTGAAGCCGTGGACGTAGGCCTCGCTCAGGCCGCCGCCCGAGGTGTTGAGGGGGAGTCGGCCGCCGCTCTCCAGGGCGCCGCCCTCGGTGAAGGCACCGCCCTCGCCGCGTCCGCAGAAGCCGTAGCCCTCCAGGGAGAGCGGGATGAGCGGGGTGAACGCGTCGTAGATCTGCGCCACGTCCACGTCCTGCGGGCCGAAGTCGGCCTGCTTCCAGAGCTGGCGGGCGGCCGTCCAGGCGGGCCCGGAGAGCGGGTCGTCGTTCCAGTAGTTGACCATCCCGTGGTGCTGCGAGGGCAGGCCCTGGGCGACGGAGTGGACGTACACGGGCCTGGTGGGGCAGTCGCGGGCGCGCTCGGCGGAGACGACGACGCAGGCGAGCGCCCCGTCGGTCTCCAGGCAGTTGTCGAAGAGGCAGAGCGGTTCGCTGATCCAGCGCGAGTTCATGTACATGTCGCGGGTGAGCGGGCGCTCGTACATCATCGCGGCCGGGTTCTGGTTGGCGCGGTTGCGGCAGGCGAGGGCGACGTTGAAGAGGTGGTCGCGGGTCACGCCGTACTCGTGCATGTAGCGGCGCGTCAGCATCGCGATCTCGTCGGCGGGCCGCAGCAGCCCGAAGGGACGGGTCCAC
>NZ_JASKYR010001262.1:0-1162 GCF_041028215.1 Streptomyces flavofungini | reverse complement strand
GTACGGACAAGGTCATGACGGCCGACGAGATCGTGGGGCGGCTGTGGAGCGGGATGACCCTCGGTATCGGCGGGTGGGGGTCGCGCCGCAAGCCGATGGCGCTGGTGCGGGCCCTGCTGCGGTCCTCCGTCACCGATCTGACCCTGGTGTCGTACGGCGGCCCCGACGTCGGCCTGCTCGCCGCCGCGGGCCGCGTCCGCAAGCTGGTCACGGCCTTCACCACCCTCGACTCGATCCCCCTGGAACCGCATTTCCGGGCGGCACGCGAGCGTGGCGGCCTCGCACTCGTCGAGCTGGACGAGGCGATGTTCATGCAGGGCCTCACCGCGGGCGCCCAGCGCCTGCCGTTCCTGCCGGTCCGCGCGGGCCTCGGCTCGGACGTCCTGCGGGTCAACCGGGGCTTACGCACCATCACCTCGCCGTACGAGGACGGCGAGGAGCTGGTGGCGGTGCCCGCCCTGCGGATGGACGCGGCCCTGGTGCACCTGAACCGCGCCGACCGCTTCGGCAACGGCCAGTACCTCGGCCCCGACCCGTACTTCGACGACCTGTTCTGCGAGGCCGCCGACACCGCGTACGTCTCGTGCGAGCGCCTCGTCGACTCCGCCGCGCTCACCGAGCACGCGGCCCCGCAGACGCTCCTTGTCTCCCGGCACGCCGTGACGGGCGTGACCGAGACGCCCAAGGGCGCGCACTTCACCTCCTGCGCGCCCGACTACGGACGGGACGAGCCCTTCCAGCGGGCCTACGCGGAGGCGGCGGCCGACCCCGCGAGCTGGGAGGCCTTCCGCGAGCGCTTCCTCGGCGGCGGCGAGCGCGACTATCACCTGGCCGTCCGGACCTGGCACAAGGAGCAGCGATGACGCGCACAGGAGCGGCGGACGAGCGGACGACGACCCGCGCGGAGTACTGCGTGGTCGCCTGCGCCGAGGCATGGCGGGGCGCGGGTGAGATCCTCGCCTCCCCCATGGGCACGATCCCCTCCGTCGCCGCCCGCCTCGCCAAGCTGGCCTTCTCCCCCGAGCTGCTGCTCACCGACGGCGAGGCCCTGCTCATCGGCGACGTGCCCGCCGTCGGCGCCGCGTCGGCGGTGACGGAGGGCTGGCTGCCGTACCGCAGACATCTGACGATGGTGATGGGCGGGCGGCGGCACGTGATGATG
>NZ_JASKYR010001261.1:0-1357 GCF_041028215.1 Streptomyces flavofungini | reverse complement strand
GCCGTGCGGGGTCCTCGCCACGGCGCGGGCCAGCTCGGCGGTCAGGCGGCCGGGCAGCCCGGCGGGGGACGCGCCGGGCCCGACCGGCTCGGTGACCCGCAGGACCAGGGCGTCCAGGGGGCTCTCCAGCACGGCGAGCGTGCCGGCCAGCTTGGTGACGCCGTAGCCGGTGACCGGACGGGCGGGGGCGTACTCCGGGGTCCGCTCGCCGGTACCGGACGGACCGTACTCGGCCGCCGAACCCAGGTGCACGAGCCGGGCCTTGGGCGCCGCCGCGGCGAGGGCCGCGCAGAGGACGGCGGGGCCGCGGGTGTTGACCTCGGCGAGGGGCGGCGTGCCGCCGTCGACCGAGCCCGCGCAGTTGACCACCGCGTCCGGCGCGGCCTTGGCGAGCCGCTCGGCCAGGGTGTCGAGGGCGCAGGTGGCGAGGTCGAGCCGCGGGTCGTCGCCGGGGGCCCGGCCGCCGCGGAGCAGTCGCACGCCCGGCAGGGTCTGGAGCCGTCCGGCGATGTGCGCGCCGAGGAATCCCGTGGAGCCGAGGACGAGTATGCGCATGGCCGCCTCACGCTCCCTTGCGGGCGCGCCGCAGGGTGCCGTCGCCGGGAGCCGCCGCTCGCGCGGTGATCTTCATCTGGTGTGTGGTCCCCTCCACCGTCGGTCCCGGGGAGGGTGTCTGAACCGCTCCCCGGGTACCGCCCCTCCCCAACGGCACGGAGCACCTGTCGCGGTGTGTGTCCGTGCCGCCCTGACGCGTCACATGGTGCGTTCCACCTGCGGGGCTTGTGCTGATTCTGTGAAAGCTGGCGTGAAAAGGATCAGCTCGTGCCGGTGGTGCGCGCGGAAGGCGGGGGACGTGCGCGGCGCGCCGGAGGTTCTGCCTCCGCATAGCAGTGGCCGCTCAGAGGGGGTGACAACGTTTGCCGAGTCTTTGCGCACCGCATGCCAGCGCATGCCCCGGGAGGCCGGTCGCGGACCTTTCATTCTCGGGCGTACGAAGCGAAGGATTCGGCCACGGCGGGGAGCTCGGCGCGGGGCGGCCCACTCGTAGCAAGCGCGTTCTGACCTGCGCGGCAAGCGCGTTCCGGGGGCAGGGAGGGCGCGCGAATCAGGGCGTGATGGCGGGGCGTGTGAGGGGCGCCCTTGCGTTTCCGCGCGGTACGCCCCTCGCGCGCCGCAGGCCGTGTGCCGTGCGCCGTGCGCCGCASGCCGTGTGCCGTGCGCCGTGTGCCGCACGCCGTGTGCCGTGCGCCGTCGCCGTCTGCCGTGCGCGCGTCAGCCCGCCCGTACCGCCGACACCGCCTTGCGCGCCGCCACCAGCACCGGGTCCCAGACGGGCGAGAACGGGGGCGCGTACCCC
>NZ_JASKYR010001260.1:0-1396 GCF_041028215.1 Streptomyces flavofungini | reverse complement strand
GCCCTGAAAGGGCCCCGAACGGCTGCACCCAACGAGCCCCCCAAGGCCCCCAGGCCAGAAAACAGCACTGCCCCGGATCAAGTCGGTGATCCGGGGCAGTGAAAAGTTTGGGCGCGCTTCCGCGTCAGCCGACGACCTTCTTCAGGGCGTCGCCGAGCGCGTCGGCCTCGTCCGGAGTCAGTTCGACGACAAGTCGTCCGCCGCCTTCGAGCGGAACGCGCATGACGATGCCCCGCCCCTCCTTGGTCACCTCGAGCGGGCCGTCGCCCGTCCGCGGCTTCATGGCCGCCATGCTCGTTCCCCTTCCTGAAACCAGCTCATCGCAGCCGACAACCCAGGTGTCACCGGCATCGAACATATTGCTTCCAGGCCATTATCCCGCATGGCGGGACCCGATGACCAACATCAGTCGGCATCGCTTGGGCAACGCGCGCCCGCAAAACCACCCAATTCGGCGATGTGCCTGCGATACTTCGCCGCCCCCCGCGCTCCGGGGGCCCACAATTGTTAGACGCAGGTCACATATCCGCCCTCGTGCCGGAGCCCGATGATCTCCGTCATGCTGAGGGCCCACGTACCGGACAAACGGAAGGGCTCACCATGGCCGACAGCGTGCTCTACGAGGTCAGCGGCGGACTCGCGACGATCACGATCAACCGGCCCGAGGCCATGAACGCCATGAACACGGAGGCCAAGGCCGCCCTGCGGGACGCGCTCAGGTCCGCCGCCGACGACCCCGCCGTGCGCGCCGTCCTGCTGACCGCCACGGGGCGCGCCTTCTGCGTGGGCCAGGACCTCAAGGAGCACATCGGCTCCCTCATGGCGGACCGCGAGGCCGGTACGGGGCAGACGATGAGCACCGTCAAGGAGCACTACAACCCCATAGTCCGCGCGCTCGCGGGGATGCCGAAGCCCGTCGTGGCCGGGGTCAACGGCGCCGCCGCCGGAGCGGGCCTCGGCTTCGCGCTCGCCGCCGACTACCGCGTCGTCGCCGACACCGCCAAGTTCAACACCTCCTTCGCCGGGGTCGCCCTGACCGCCGACTCGGGCGTCTCCTGGACGCTCCAGCGCGTGGTCGGCCCGGGCCGCGCCGCCGACCTTCTGCTCTTCCCGCGCAACATCACCGCCCAGGAGGCGTACGACCTGGGCATCGCCAACAAGGTCGTGCCCGCCGACGAGCTCGCCGCCGAGGCCGAGAAGGTCGCCCGCGCCCTGGCCGAGGGCCCGACCCTCGCCTACGCCGCGCTGAAGGAGTCCCTCGCCTACGCGGCGGACCACTCCCTGGACGAGGCGCTGGACAAGGAGGACGAGCTCCAGGGGAAGGCGGGCGCGTCGGAGGACCACGCCATCGCGGTCCAGGCCTTCATCGCCAAGGAGAAGCCGAAGTACCTCGGGC
>NZ_JASKYR010000126.1:0-14525 GCF_041028215.1 Streptomyces flavofungini | reverse complement strand
CGTCGGGACGCGGAAGGCCCGCCCCCAACAGGGACGGGCCTTCGCGTTGCGGAGAGGCGGAGTATCAGCTCTCCGGGGTCTCCACGGGCTCTGCCTTCTTGCGGGTGCGCCGACGCGGCGCGGCGACCGGTGCCTCGGTCGTCGGCTCCGGAGCGGCAGCCGCCTTGCGTGTACGGCGACGCGGCTTCGGCTCCTCCGACGACTGCGCCGGGATCTCCGCCTCGGCGACCGGCTCGGCCGCCTTGCGGGTGCGGCGGCGCTTCGGCTTCTCCTCCGCCGGGGTCTCCGTCACGACGGCCTCGGTCGCTTCCGCCACCGGCTCCGCCGTCTTGCGGGTGCGGCGCTTGGGCTTCGCCTCGGCGACGGGGGCTTCCGCCACAGGGGCCTCGGTCACGGCTGCCTCGGCGACCGGCTCGGCCGCCTTGCGGGTGCGGCGGCGCTTCGGCTTCTCCTCCGCCGGGGCCTCCGACACGACGGCCTCGGCCGCCTCCGCCACCGGCTCCGCCGTCCTCCGGGTGCGGCGCTTGGGCTTCTCCTCGACCACGGTGGCTTCCGCCACAGGGGCCTCGGTCACGGCCGCCTCGGCGACCGGCTCGGCCGCCTTGCGGGTGCGGCGGCGCTTCGGCTTCTCCTCCGCCGGGGCCTCCGACACGACGGCCTCGGCCGCCTCCGCCACCGGCTCCGCCGCCTTGCGGGTGCGGCGCCTCGGCTTCGCCTCGGCCACGGCCGCTTCCGCCACAGGGGCCTCGGTCACGGCCGCCTCGGCCACCGGCTCCGCCGCCTTACGGGTACGGCGACGCTTCGGCTGGTCCTCCACCGGGGCATCCGGCACGACAGCCTCGGCGACGGGCGGCGCCGTTGCCACGGCCACAGCCGCCTCCGCCACAGCCGCCTCCGCCACCGGCGCGGCCACCTGCTCCGCGCCCCCGGCCCGCGTCCTGCGGCGCCGCCTGGGCGTACGCGGCTCGGTCGGCTCGGACTGCCGCGTCGGCTCCGACTGCTGCGTCGGCACCGCGGCAGCGGACGACGTCGCCTCGGGAGTCGTCGGCGCCGTCGCGGCGTCCAGCGGGCTGCCGGCGCGCGTACGGCGACGGCGGCGCGGCGTACGCGCCGGGCGCTCCTGCTCCTGAGCCGACGCGGACGCTGATGCGGACGCGGACCCGCGGCCACGGTCCCTGCGACCGCCACCGCCGCCGCTCCGCCCGCGGCCACCCGTCTCGCCCAGGTCCTCGATCTCCTCGGCGCCCAGACCGGCACGGGTCCGCTCGGCGCGCGGCAGGACACCCTTGGTGCCCGCCGGGATGTCGAGGTCCTCGTACAGGTGCGGGGAGCTGGAGTACGTCTCGACCGGGTCGTTGAAGCCGAGGTCGAGCGCCTTGTTGATGAGCTGCCAGCGCGGGATGTCGTCCCAGTCGACCAGCGTGATCGCGATGCCCTTGGCGCCCGCGCGGCCGGTGCGGCCGATGCGGTGCAGGTAGGTCTTCTCGTCCTCGGGGGACTGGTAGTTGATGACGTGCGTCACGCCGCCGACGTCGATGCCGCGCGCGGCGACGTCCGTGCAGACGAGCACGTCCACCTTGCCGTTGCGGAACGCCCGCAGGGCCTGCTCGCGCGCGCCCTGGCCCAGGTCGCCGTGGACGGCGCCCGAGGCGAAACCGCGGCGTTCGAGCTGCTCGGCGATGTCGGCGGCCGTCCGCTTCGTACGGCAGAAGATCATCGCGAGTCCGCGGCCCTCGGCCTGGAGGATGCGCGAGACCATCTCGGGCTTGTCCATGTTGTGCGCGCGGTACACGTACTGCTTGGTGTTCGCGACGGTCTGGCCCTCGTCGTCCGGCGCGGTGGCGCGGATGTGCGTGGGCTGCGACATGTAGCGACGGGCGAGGCCGATGACGGCGCCCGGCATGGTCGCCGAGAACAGCATGGTCTGGCGCTTCACCGGAAGCATGTTGATGATCTTCTCGACGTCGGGCAGGAAGCCCAGGTCGAGCATCTCGTCGGCCTCGTCGAGGACCAGGCACTTGATGTGCTTGAGGTCGAGCTTGCGCTGGCCCGCGAGGTCGAGGAGACGGCCCGGCGTGCCGACGACGATGTCGATGCCCTTCTTGAGGGCCTCGACCTGCGGCTCGTATGCACGGCCGCCGTATATGGCGAGGACGCGGACATTGCGCGCCTTGCCCGCGGTCAGGAGGTCGTTCGTCACCTGCTGGCAGAGCTCGCGGGTGGGGACGACGATGAGGGCCTGCGGCGCCTCGGTGAGCTGCTCGGGCGCGGCGCGCCCGGCCTCGACGTCGGCGGGGACGACCACGCGCTCAAGGAGCGGGAGGCCGAAGCCGAGCGTCTTGCCGGTGCCGGTCTTGGCCTGGCCGATGACGTCCGTGCCGGAAAGGGCGACGGGGAGGGTCATCTCCTGGATGGGGAAGGGGTTGATGATGCCGACGGCTTCGAGCGCCTCGGCCGTCTCGGGAAGAATCCCGAGCTCTCGGAAAGTCGTAGTCAGGGCTATGCCTCTTCTGTGAGACGCGGCGCGAGGCGAACGCTGGGGGTCGTGACCGTGCCACTACCGCCGGCCGCTTGGGGGGCGGGCCGGGGGCGCGGGACCACTGCCGGCGCTCGAGCGCTCTTACCGCTGAGGTTCCCTCCTCGTGCGTCCGCAGCTGCGCGGGCCGCCCGGAGGGCTGTCGGGTCGGAGCCGATCGGGCCACCGACCGGGCATCCTCATTCGTTGTCCCACTGAATATTCAGCAGGCGCATTACCACTGTACCCCGGAATCTCGCAGGCGTGTCCGGCGAATTGGTCACATGGTCGTCGTCACAGTCACTGGCCAGGTCCTTACGGGGTACCGCGAGCGGGCTATTGTGCGGTTCATGGAGACGCCTGACACCGCCGCTGAATCCGCCGCCGAACCCACCGGGGTCGCCGCCCAGGACTGGGCGAAAGCCTCCGCCGAGCCGCACTACCGCGCCGCGGTCGTGGATCTGCTCGGCGCGCTCGCCTACGGGGAGCTCGCGGCGTTCGAGCGGCTCGCGGAGGACGCGAAGCTCGCGCCGACGCTCGGCGACAAGGCGGAGCTGGCGAAGATGGCGTCGGCGGAGTTCCACCACTTCGAGCAGTTGCGCGCCCGCCTCTCGGAGATCGGCGCCGAGCCGACGGAGGCCATGGAGCCCTTCGTCGCCGCGCTCGACGGCTTCCACCGCCAGACGGCGCCTTCCGACTGGCTCGAAGGCCTGGTCAAGGCGTACGTGGGCGACTCGATCGCCAGTGACTTCTACCGCGAGGTGGCGGCCAGGCTGGACGCCGACACGCGCGAGCTCGTCCTCGCCGTCCTCGATGACACCGGGCACGCCAGCTTCGCCGTGGAGAAGGTGCGGGCCGCGATCGAGGCCGATCCGCGCGTCGGCGGGCGGCTCGCGCTCTGGGCGCGTCGTCTGATGGGCGAGGCGCTCTCGCAGTCGCAGCGGGTCGTGGCGGACCGGGACGCCCTGTCGACGATGCTCGTCGGTGGCGTGGCCGACGGCTTCGACCTCGCCGAGGTCGGCCGGATGTTCTCGCGGATCACCGAGGCGCACACCAAGCGGATGGCCGCGCTGGGCCTCGCGGCCTAGCCGTAGCCCGCCGTACGCAGAGAAGCCGTACACAGAGAAGCCGTACGCAGAGAAAAGGCGGCGCCCGCCGCGCATGGGCGGCGGCGCACCGCCCGGACCGGCGGCGGTCAGGCCGTCGCCGAGCGGCGCAGTCTGCCGTGGGTGGGGCGGATCAGCAGCGACAGCAGGGCCACCGATACGGCGACCGCTCCTACGAGTGTCGCGACGGCGTGGCCCGGGCCGAGTGCCATGTGTGTGATGAAGGCGCCGACGAGGGCGCCCGTCGGGCCCGTGGAGAGAACGAGGCTGCGCGTGGGCAGCCGGTGGCCCAGTCGGTGGGCCGTGGCCAGAGCCAGGGCCAGGCCCAGCAAGATGGAGCCGAGTGCTTCCAGAATCACGGAGATGCCCTCCCTCGCAGCCAGGTGCAAATCGGTCCTAGCCGGTCTACCCCGGGCGGCCGGAATACAACCCTCCGAGAGGCGGCGCCCTCGCGGCTCTTCCGCGCGGCGGTCGGTCCGTACGGCAGGGGGCGTCAACGCGCAAGCGGGGCCCGGCGGTTGTCACCACCGGGCCCCGCTCGTGTGCAGTTGTCAGGTACCACCAGGTACTGAAGGTGCTACAGGTAATACAGGTGCTCCTGGTACTGCGGGTGCTACTGGTGCTACAGGGCGCTGAAGCCCACCTTGCGTGCGGTCGGCTCGCCGAGCTCGACGTACGCGAGGCGGTCGGCCGGAACCAGGACCTTGCGGCCGTGGTCGTCCACGAGGCTCAGCAGCGGCGACTTGCCGGTCAGCGCCTCGGACACCGCGTGCTCGATTTCCTCGGCGCTCTGGCCGCTCTCCAGCACGATCTCGCGGGGCGCGTACTGCACGCCGATCTTGACCTCCACGGCTTTGTCCCTCCGACGGTCAGTCTGTGCGCGGCCGTCCGCGCCGTACCCAGCACACATTAGCCCGGTGCGGGGACGGGTACGGACGCGGCCGTGAACGCCGGTAGCGAACACGGAACGGGAACAAAGGAGCCCCTGACGTGTGCGGGGTCAGTGGCCCTCGATGCCGTGCAGCGGGAAGCCCGCGATGCCGCGCCAGGCGAGCGAGGTGAGCAGCTCCACGGCCTTGTCGCGGGGGACCGTGCTGCCACTGGCCAGCCAGTACCGCGCGACGACCTGGGAGTAGCCGCCGAGGCCCACGGCGAGGAGCATCGCCTCGTCCCTGGGCAGACCGGTGTCCTCCGCGATGACCTCGCAGATCGCCTCGGCGCACTGGAGGGTGACGCGGTCGACGCGCTCGCGGACCGCCGCCTCGTTGGTCAGGTCGGACTCGAAGACCAGCCGGAAGGCGCCGCCCTCGTTCTCCACGTACGCGAAGTAGGCGTCCATGGTGGCGGCGACGCGCAGCTTGTTGTCCGTGGTGGACGCGAGTGCCGTGCGCACCGACTGCAGGAGCGAGTCGCAGTGCTGGTCGAGCAGGGCCAGGTAGAGGTCGAGCTTGCCGGGGAAGTGCTGGTAGAGCACCGGCTTGCTGACTCCGGCGCGCTCGGCGATGTCGTCCATCGCGGCCGCGTGGTAACCCTGTGCGACGAAAACTTCCTGGGCCGCGCCGAGAAGTTGATTGCGCCGGGCCCGTCGCGGCAGGCGGGTGCCCCGTGGGCGGGCCGCCTCTGTCTGCTCGATGGCTGTCACGCCGCCTCCCAAATCGTCCATGTGCGGTGAGCGCCGCGCCGCCATCGTACTTTTCGGTAACTGTGATGTGTGCGGTGCGAGCGCAGAATTTCACGGACCGGATGACCGCTGAATCGGTATGCAGCAGGGCAAACACGGTCAGCTCTCAGCGGTAGTCGTCCTCGTCGACGGTCACCACACGGGCCTGTTCGGCCAGATCGGCCTCGCTGGCCGCCGCCGGGTCGACGTCCGTCAGGGGGTCGTCCCCGCTGGGCGTGAGATCGGTGTGCTGTTCGGCGGTGTCCGCCTCCGGCGCCTCCACGTCGGCCTCGGCGCCGGTGCTGTCTTCCGTCTCGAAGGTCTCGGGATCGGTCGGGTCGACACTCATCTGTGGCTCTCTTCCCTCGCGGTGCCTGCTGGCCTTCTGGTGCGGGTGCCCTCTTCGCCCGCATTCCATGAGCCTTGGCCCGCTTTCTTTGAGCGTAGGAGGAACTCGGGTGGGGCGCTACGCGGTCCGTGCGCGGTCTGTGACGGCGAACACGTGAACTACCGCGTGATCGTCTCGTAACATTGCCGCATGTCTTCGACCGATCTGCCGCATCTGCTGGCCTCCACGGCCTCGCCCAAGCCCGGCACCGTGGCGGTCGCGGACGGCGAGCGGCTCGACTCGGTCGGACTCCCCGGGCTCTCGCTGACGGTGCGTTCGCGGCCCTCGGTCCGCCCCGGTCTTGAGCCCGCGCTCTTCGTGCACGGGCTCGGCGGCTCCTCGCAGAACTGGTCGGCCCTGATGCCGCTGCTTGAGGACGCCGTCGACTGCGAGGCGATCGACCTGCCGGGGTTCGGGGACTCCCCGCCGCCGGACGACGGCAACTACTCGGTCACCGGGCACGCGCGCGCGGTCATCCGTTATCTCGACGCCCGCGCGCGAGGCCCCGTCCATCTGGTGGGCAACTCGCTGGGCGGCTCCATCACCACCCGCGTCGCGGCGGTCCGCCCCGATCTGGTGCGCACGCTGACGCTCGTCTCGCCCGCTCTGCCCGAGCTGCGGGTGCAGCGTACGGCGGTGCCGACCGGGCTGCTCGCGCTGCCGGGTGTCGCTGCCCTCTTCACCCGGCTGACCAGGCAGTGGACGGCCGAGCAGCGGGTCCGTGGCGTCATGGGCCTCTGTTACGGCGACCCGGGCAAGGTGACGCAGGAGGGGTTCGACGCGGCGGTGCGGGAGATGGAGCGCAGGCTTCAGCTCCCCTACTTCTGGGACGCGATGGCGCGTTCGGCGCGCGGCATCGTCAACGCCTACACTCTGGGCGGCCAGCACGGACTGTGGCGGCAGGCCGAGCGGGTGCTCGCCCCGACACTCCTTGTGTACGGAGGGCGCGACCTGCTTGTCTCGTACCGCATGGCCCGCAGGGCGGCGGCGGCCTTCCGCGACTCGCGGCTCCTCACACTGCCGGACGCGGGCCATGTGGCGATGATGGAGGACCCGGAGACCGTGGCCACGGCCTTCCGTGAACTGCTCGCGGACGCCTCGGCGGGAGACGGG
The DNA here is from genome assembly GCF_041028215.1 of Streptomyces flavofungini. Taxonomy (GTDB): domain Bacteria; phylum Actinomycetota; class Actinomycetes; order Streptomycetales; family Streptomycetaceae; genus Streptomyces; species Streptomyces flavofungini_B. The sequence goes on along the minus strand of NZ_JASKYR010000126.1, from coordinate 7,743 downwards.
GCCGCCGGGCGGGGCGCGGACACCGCCGCCGGGGCCTCCACCGCGAGAACCACGGAGGCCGCGAAGATCACGGAAGCCGCGAAAACCACGGAAACCACGGAAACAGGGAGCTGAGCCGGCGCGTGGGACGTCACAGCCGCCGGGGTCCGGCAGACACGACTGACAACACCAGCACCTCGGGTACACCGTTCTCGCAGCGTGTCGCCCCGCCGCCGGGCACCGGCCGCCGACGGCGGGCGCACACGGCGGAGGAGACACCGCCGCACGGCACCGCCGCCGCTTCGTACGGCACCCCGCCGCACGGCGTGCCGCAGGCCCGCGGCGGCCATCCGGAGCAGCGTGAGTCCGGTGGCGGCTGGGGCGATCTTGACGGCACCGGCGCGGGGCCGCGGGCCGGTGTGGCGTCGCCCGTCATGCCCGGTCCCCGCACGCACGGCCCCCGCAAGGACTACGTGGCGGCCTTCCCCGAGAGCTACCCGGAGACCGAGGGCCACCCGGAGACCGAGGGTCACCCGCAGGCACCGGGCCCGGGCGGACCGCCGCCGCCCCGCGATCCGTACGCCTCCGTCACCACATGGAGTGACGTCGAGCCGCGTCCCGTTGACGGCGACGCGGCGGACTTCGGCGCTGACGGCGATCTCGGGGACGGCGGCGCCGAGAGCGGGGTGAAGGGCAGGCGCAACCGCCGTGCCTACGCCGGTTTCGCGGCCGCCGCGGTGACCACCGTGCTCGCGGTCGTGGTGGCGGGTCAGGTCGCGGGCGGCGGGGACGGCGAGGACACCGCGCCCCGGGCCGCCCCGGACGGCGGCGCCCGTGACACCGACGATCCCGCCTCGCGTTCGGACGAGCGCCGCGAGCCGGTCAAGGGGCCTGACGCGGCCCCTGTCACGTACCAGCAGAAAATGGGCAAGAAATACCCGCTGGACGCGAAACTGGCGGCGTCCGGCGATTTCGAGGCCGTGCGCGGATTCGCGAAGGCACCGGGAAAGGGGCAGCTGTTCCGGTACCGCGTCGACGTGGAGAAGGGGCTCAAGCTCGACGGCCCGCTCTTCGCCGATGCCGTGCAGAAAACCCTGAACGACGAGCGGAGTTGGGCGCACGAGGGCGCCCGTTCCTTCGAGCGCATCTCGTCGGGCAGACCCGATTTCGTCATTACGCTGGCGAGCCCCGGAACGACCGCGGCCTGGTGTGCGAAATCCGGACTCGACACCACGCAGGACAATGTCTCCTGCGATTCCGCGGCGACGGAACGCGTGATGATCAACGCTTATCGGTGGGCGCAGGGCGCGAAGACCTACGGCGACGACATTTATCCGTACCGCCAGATGCTGATCAATCACGAGGTCGGACACCGGCTCGGTTTCAACCACACGGACTGCTCCAAGAGCGGGGATCTCGCGCCCGTGATGCAGCAGCAGACGAAGTTCCTGGAGCACGACGGCATCAAGTGCAAGGCCAACCCGTGGGCGTTTCCGAAGAGTTGACCTCGTCGGGCCGCCGCTCCGGGAGCCGCTGTCCCGCTGCTTCGACAAGCGTCGCTGGCCGCCGCTCCGACAAGGTTCGCTGCCCGCTGCTTTGACAAGCGTCGCTCATTCGTTCATATTTCTCCGCATGTCGAACCGTCACGCCCCTTCGAGCGCCGCCATCGAGCTGGCGCTGCTCGGCGTGACCGCGCTCTGCGTGGCCGACATCCACTGTTGCTGACGCCCGCCCCGGCGAGTGCGTCGCTCTCTTCACAGCCCTGGCTCCGCAGCCGTCCTTCCGGCTGCCCGTAGCCTTTTCCGCTGCCCTTTCGCGCCTTCTCCGGGGCGAGCTCCGCTCGATTCCCACTGACCCGCCGTGCCCTCGCGCGGTGTTTTCCCCGAGAGGTCTTCTCCGATGCGTCGATCGTCCGTCATAGCCCGCCGCGTGGCAGCGGCATCCGTCAGCCTGGTCCTGGCCTCGGGCGCCGCCGCCTGCGCGGGCCCGAAGGACAACGACGCCGAGAGCGGCGGCGGTGAGCCCGCCAAGGGCGGCACGCTCACCGTCCTCAACCGCGACCCGCAGACCGACTTCGACCCGGCGCGGCTCTACACCTCCGGCGGCGGCAACGTGCCGAGCCTCGTCTTCCGCACGCTGACCACCCGTAACCGCGAGGACGGTGCCAAGGGCGCGGAGGTCGTGCCGGACCTCGCCACCGACCTCGGCAAGCCGAGCAAGAACGCCACCGTGTGGACGTACACCCTGAAGAAGGGGCTCAGGTACGAGGACGGGACGCCGATCACCTCGGCGGACGTCAAGTACGGCATCGAGCGGTCCTTCGCCGCCGAACTCAGCGGCGGCGCGCCCTACCTGCGGGACTGGCTCATCGGCGGGGACAAGTACCAGGGCCCGTACAAGGACAGGAGCGGCAAGGGGCTCGCCTCGATCGAGACGCCGGATGCGCGGACCATCGTCTTCCACCTGAACAAGCCCGAGGGCGAGTTCCCCTATCTGGCGACCCAGACGCAGTTCACGCCGGTGCCGAAGGCCAAGGACAAGGGCACCAAGTACGAGGAGCACCCGCTCTCGTCCGGGCCCTACAAGGTCGTCGAGAACGTCAACGACGGGGAGCGGCTCCGCCTGGAGCGCAATCCGCACTGGTCGGCGGCGACCGACGCCGAGCGCAAGGCCTACCCCGACAGGATCGACGTCCGGTCCGGGCTCGACTCCTCCGTGATCAACCAGCGGCTGGCCGCGGGCCAGGGCGCGGACGCCGCCGCCGTCACCACCGACACCAACCTCGGCCCCGCCGAGCTCGCCAAGGTCACCGGCGACAAGGAGCTGGCCTCACACGTCGGCACCGGGCACTTCGGCTACACCAACTACCTCGCCTTCAACCCGAAGGTGAAGCCCTTCGACGACCCGAAGGTGCGGCAGGCCATCTCGTACGCGGTCGACCGCTCCTCGGTGGTCAACGCCGCGGGCGGCTCCTCGCTCGCCGAGCCCGCGACCACGTATCTGCCGAACCAGAAGTCCTTCGGCTACACGGAGTACGACCACTTCCCGGCCGGTGACTCCGGCGACGCGAAGAAGGCCAGGGAGCTGCTGAAGGAGGCCGGTCACAAGGACGGGCTCACCATCACGCTCACCCACTCCAACGTCAAGGACTTCGAGACCAGCCCGGAGATCGCCACCGCGGTCCAGGACGCGCTCAAGAAGGCCGGGATCACCGTCAGGCTCCAGGGCCTGGAGGACAACGACTACAAGGACAAGATCCACAGCGCCAAGGACGAGCCCGGCCTCTTCCTCGCCCACTGGGGCGCCGACTGGCCCTCCGGCGGGCCCTTCCTCGCCCCGATCTTCGACGGCCGGCAGATCGTGAGGGGCGGCGCCAACTTCAACACCGGCTTCCTCGACGACAAGGCGGTCAACAAGGAGATCGACGAGATCAACAAGCTGACCGACCTGGCGGCCGCCGCCAAGCGCTGGGGCGCCCTGGACAAGAAGATCGGTGAGCGCGCCCTGACCGTGCCGCTCTTCCACCCGGTCTACAAGCGCCTGTACGGCAAGGACGTCAGGAACATCGTGATCAGCGACTGGACCGGCGTCCTGGACGTCTCCCAGGTCGCCGTGGAGGGCAAGTGACGGCCGGTTCCGACGGCGGCTTCTGGCGGCGCCTGCGCGGACAGCGCGCCGCCCTCGCCGCGGGGGCGGTCGTCGTACTGCTCGTCCTCGTGGCGCTCGCCGCGCCCCTGCTCACCGCCGTCGAGGGGCAGGACCCGACCACGTACCACCCGGACCTCATCGACTCGGCGCGCGGTGGTGTGCCGGTCGGCTCCTTCGGCGGGATGAGCGGCGAGCACTGGCTCGGCGTGGAGCCGCAGACCGGCCGCGACCTCTTCGCGCGCCTGGTCCACGGGGCCCGCGTCTCGCTCGGCGTCGCGCTCGCCGCGACCGTCGTGCAGGTGCTCATCGGCGTCGTGGTCGGCATCGCCGCCGGGTGCGGCGGCCGCATGCTCGACCAGCTGCTCAGCCGGGCCACCGATGTCATCGTGGCGCTGCCGCTGATGATCCTCGCGCTCGCGCTGCTCGCCATCGTGCCCGCCGGGTTCCCCCGGCCCGTCCTCGTCGCCCTCGTCATCGGCCTCGTGGCCTGGGGCAACGTGGCCAAGATCGTGCGCGCCCAGACGGTGACGCTCAAGGAGCTCGACCATGTGGCGGCGGCCCGGCTCAGCGGCTGGGGCTCCCTCCAGATCGCCCGGCGCGAACTGCTGCCCGCCCTCGCCGCACCGGTCATCACCTACGCCGCGCTGCTCGTCCCCGTCAACATCACCGTCGAGGCCGCGCTCTCCTTCCTCGGCGTCGGAGTGAAGCCGCCGACCGCCTCGTGGGGACAGATGCTCACCTCCGCCGACGTCTGGTACCAGGCGGCGCCGCAGTACCTCCTGTACCCGGCAGGGGCGCTCTTCGTGACCGTGCTCGCGCTCACCGTCCTCGGCGACGGCGTCCGCACCGCGCTCGACCCCCGGGCCGCGTCCCGGCTCTCGGTCGGGACGGGCCGCAGGCGGGAGGCGCGGGCATGAGCGGCACGGCCGTGCGTTCGCGGCTCTCCTCGTTCCCCGGGCTCGGCGGCGCGGGCGGGTCCGGCGGCCTCGGCGGGTTCGGCGGCTTCGTGCTGCGGCGCCTGGCCGGTGCCGCCGTCACCCTGCTCGTCATCTCCGTCGTCATCTACGTGGTGTTCTACGCCGCCCCCGGCGACGTCGCCCAGATCACCTGCGGCCCGCGCTGCTCGCCCGCGCAGGTCCAGCAGGTCTCCGACCAGCTCCGCCTCGACGACCCGCTGTACGTGCGCTACCTGGAGTTCCTCAAGGGCCTTCTCGTCGGCCACGACTACTCCACCGGAACCGGCGTGGAGCACTGCGGCGCGCCCTGCCTCGGCGTCTCCTACCAGAGCGATGCGCAGGTCACCTCGCTGATCCTCGCGAAGCTGCCGGTCACCGCGTCCCTCGCGCTCGGCGCGATGGTGCTGTGGCTGCTCCTCGGCGTGGGCACCGGCGTGCTCTCCGCCTGGCGGCGCGGCCGGGTCGGCGAGCGGGTCCTGATGGCCGTCACCCTCGCGGGCACCGCGACGCCCGTCTTCGTGATCGGGCTGCTGCTGATGATCGTGGTCTGCGGTCAGCTCCAGTGGCTGCCCTTCCCGAGCTATGTGGCCTTCGGCGACGACCCGACGCAGTGGGCGTGGAACCTGCTCCTGCCCTGGCTCTCGCTCGCCCTGATCGAGGCCGCCAAGTACGCGCGCCTGACCCGCTCCTCGATGCTGGAGACGCTCGCCGACGACCATGTGCGCACCTTCCGCGCGTACGGCGTGGGGGAGCGTTCGATCATCGGCAGGCACGCGCTGCGGGGCGCGGTGGCGCCCGTCATCGCGCTGACCGCCAATGACTTCGGATCGATGTTCGGGGGTGCCGTGCTCAGCGAGACGCTGTTCGGGCTGCCGGGCATCGGGCGCGAGCTCGTGCACGCGGTCAAGGTCGTCGACCTGCCGGTGGTCGTCGGGATGGTCATGGTCACCGGCTTCTTCGTGGTCCTCGCCAATGCCGTCGCGGACGTCCTGTACGCGGTGGCCGACCGACGGGTGGTCCTGTCATGAGCCTCGTGGACGTCGCGGATCTCTCCGTGGAGTTCGCCTCGGGCGTACGCGCCGTGGACGGCCTCTCCTTCTCCCTTGCGGCGGGCGCCGCGCTCGCCCTGGTGGGGGAGTCGGGCTCCGGCAAGTCCTCCGTGGCCTCGGCGCTGCTCGGGCTGCACCGGGGCACCGGTGCGCGCGTCCGCGGCACGGTGCGGGTCGACGGCGTGGACGTGCACGAGGCGCCGGAGGCGGAGCTGCGGCGGCTGCGCGGCGGACGGGCCGCGATGGTCTTCCAGGACCCGCTCTCCTCCCTCGACCCGTACTACGCCGTGGGCGACCAGATCGCCGAGGTGTACCGGGTGCACACCGGGGCGTCCCGGCGGGCGGCACGCGCGCGTGCCGTGGACGTGCTCGACCGGGTCGGCGTCCCCCAAGCGGGGCGCCGTTCGCGCTCGCGTCCGCACGAGTTCAGCGGCGGCATGCGCCAGCGCGCCCTCATCGCCATGGCCCTGGCCTGCGAGCCCGCGCTGCTCGTCGCCGACGAGCCGACCACCGCGCTCGACGTCACCGTGCAGGCCCAGATCCTCGACCTGCTGCACGCGCTGCGGCAGGAGACCGGCATGGGGCTGCTCCTGGTCACCCATGACGTGGGCGTGGCGGCCGAGAGCGCCGACGACGTCCTGGTCATGCGGGGCGGGCGCGTGGTGGAACGGGGAACCGTGGGGGACGTGCTCGCCGGGCCCCGCGAGGCGTACACCAAGGAGCTGCTCGGGGCCGTCCCCCGGGTGGACGGGCCCGCGCCCCGCCGCCGTACGCGCCGCCGGTGACGTGGTGCTCGAAGCGAAGAACCTGCGCAAGGAGTTCGGGCGCGGGAAGCGGGCCCTCACGGCGGTCGACGGGGTGTCGCTCACCGTCCGCGCCGGGGAGACCCTCGGCATCGTCGGCGAGAGCGGCAGCGGCAAGACCACCCTGGGACGCATGCTCGTCGGGCTCCTCGAACCCAGCTCCGGGCAGCTCCGCCGCGCGGACGCCGGGGAGCAGCCGGGCGGCCGGGTGCGGCCGGACGTGCAGATGGTCTTCCAGGACCCGGTGTCCTCGCTGAACCCGCGCCGCTCCATCGGCGAGTCCATCGCCGACCCCCTGCGCGCGCGGGGCGAGGACGACTCCTACGTACGGGGGAGAGTGCGCGAACTCCTCGGGCGCGTGGGGCTCGATCCGGCGCACTACGGTCGCCATCCGCACGAGTTCAGCGGCGGGCAGCGGCAGCGGGTCGGCATCGCGAGGGCGCTCGCCGCCGAGCCGAGGCTCATCGTGTGCGACGAGCCGGTCTCCGCGCTCGATGTGACGACCCAGGCCCAGGTGACCGCGCTCCTCTCGGAGCTCCAGGCCGAACTGGGCCTCGCGCTTGTCTTCGTGGCGCACGATCTGGCCGTGGTGCGCCAGGTCAGCGACCGGGTCGCGGTGATGCGGGGCGGCCGGATCGTCGAGCAGGGAAGCGTGGACGAGGTCTACGGATCACCGCGTGACCCGTACACCCGGCGGCTGCTCGCGGCCGTCCCCGCGCTCGATCCGGAGGCGGCGGCGCGGCGGCGCGCGGCCCGCCGGGAACTGGCCGCAGCCTGACGCTCCGTAGCCGAACCGGGCCGTAGGAGCGCTATAGCGCGACGGAACGCGACCGGCGCGAGAAAGTTACGACCGTTCACCCCTTTTGGTGGCGCGATGGACAACCGTCCGTCGCGCCACCGGCATGACCGCATACGTTCGTCCCGCTGCGAGCCGCCGGACCAACGGCGGCTCCCCAAAAGGGAGATCGGGGGTGCACTCGTGCGCGTCGCACTGCTTACGGAGGGTGGCTATCCGTATCTGAGTGGTGAGGCAAGGCTCTGGTGCGACCGGCTCGTCCGCGGTCTCGGGCAGCACGAGTTCGACGTCTACGCGCTCAGCCGCAGCGAGCACCAGGAGGCACGGGGGCGCGTCGAACTGCCGCCCAACGTCGTCCGGGTGCGGACGGCTCCGCTGTGGACCGTCGCCGACCAGGCGCTCCACGGCGCGGGGCCGCGCGGCGGACGGGGGCGGCGGGCGCGTCGGCGCTTCGTGGAGTGCTTCTCGGAGCTGGCGGACGTGGTGTGCCGACCGGGCGGTCCGGACGAGGG